>CALKCC010000327.1 GCA_938082855.1 uncultured Pirellulaceae bacterium
CTTCGCTTGCTATCACAAGAAAGTGAATTCTAGTAGTTTTGCCCTATAGGGGCTCGCCAAACAACTGAATATAGTCCGAATAACAGGTTTCGACAAGAACCGCTATTCAACATTAGGATATTAATTTTACCCTTGAAAAACCGATAAATGAATCCAGTTATCGTTGTTGAGCGAGCTGTTGAAACAGGTCGTAACGGGCCTGCATTTCAGTCAGGCTGTCATTGCCAAATTTGTCGCAAAACGCCGCGGCTACTTCAAAGGCAACCACATTCTCGATGATGATGGCGGCCGCTGAAACGGCACAAACGTCTGATCGCTCGTAATTGGCGACTTCTTTTTCTTTCGAGGCCAAATTGATGCTCTCAAGTGGCTTGCGTAGTGTACTAATCGGCTTTTTGGCCGCGCGGACTACCAACGGTTGTCCGTTAGTCATCCCTGCTTCAAGTCCACCCGCGTTATTGGTTGGACGTTCGTAGCCAAGTGATGGCGTCTGCTTTTTAGACTCATCGTACATAATCGGATCATGCACCTGAGAGCCGGGGCGTCGAGCCGCTTCGAATCCCAAACCAATCTCAACCCCTTTAATTGCCTGAACGGCCATGACTGCCTGAGCGATCTTTCCATCAAGCTTGCGGTCCCATTGTGCATGCGTGCCTAGCCCAAACGGCAGGCCTTCGATGCGTACTTCCAGAATGCCTCCGAGGGTATCGCCATTGTCGCCAGCTTCATCGATCAGTTTGCAAATTTCAGCATCCTGGGCCGGGTTGAGTGAATAGACTTCACTTGACTCCCGGTACCCACGTAATTGATCGATGTCACCTTCCTGAGGTTCGATGGCAATACCACCAAGTTCTGAAACATATCCGATACACTCAATTCCAAATGGCTTGAGGATCTGTTTAGCGAGTCCTCCGGCAGCAACGCGGACAGCGGTTTCTCTCGCACTGGCTCGTTCCAGGATATTTCGAATCGAACCCAGATATTTGACCGCTCCGGTAAGATCACCGTGCCCAGGTCGAGGGCGTTCGAGATCTTTCATTCGTTCCAGTTTGTAGTCTTTATTGATGACTTGAAGTGTGACAGGCGAACCCATCGTGACGTTTTTCCAGATTCCGGTCAGAACTTCGACTTTGTCCGTTTCGATTTTCTGACGCCCGCCTCGGCCATATCCTCCCTGACGCATTTTCAGGTCGTAGTTGATCGCTTCGAGGTCTAATTCGAACCCTGCAGGGAAACCATCCACCAACGCCAAAAGTGTTTTGCCGTGTGATTCTCCTGCTGTCCAGTAACGTAACATAGCTTTTGTATTCTCAATGAGTCATGCGGTCGATAGGTTGTTTTACCAATAGTTCAGTTTAACTCGAGTGGTAAAAAACGGATAGGTGCGTTAGAAATGAACGCTTGGGATTAACGAACTTCTAATAGCATCGGACCTTTTTGTATGCAAGATGTCGTCCAACGTTTGAAAAAACGCTGGTTTCTTATTTCTTTAGTGATCGTGTTCACCATTGGAGTGGTTGGTCATAAGACTCTGGCGCCGATCCCGGAGATGAAGAATCTGCGTAGCGGAATTGTATTTATCGTACTTTATCTAATGGCGCTGCCGCTGAGCCTGAAAGCACTGAGTTCCGGGATCCGAAAACCCGCAGGGGCCCTGCTTTCGATCGTCATGAATTACGGCCTACTACCGCTGATCGCCCTGTTAGTGTCGATGTTGATTACGAATGAACAAGTTGCAGAGGGGTTACTTGTGGCTGCAGTCACACCCTGTACACTGGCCTCGGCATCAGTCTGGACTCGAAAAGCGGGAGGCAATGATAGTGTCTCCATTATGGTGACCTTACTTACGAACCTGCTTTGTTTTCTCATCGCACCTTTGTGGCTTCTGTTTTACTTTGGTAGTAGCGAAGGGACGGAAGCAATTTCGATGACCGCGATGGTGGTGAAATTGGGGACACTGGTTGTGCTCCCAATGGCACTGGCTCAGTTGACTCGAATTCATCGTCCGACAGCCCACTGGTCCACGGATCATAAGAAGTACTTTAGTATCGCGGCTCAATGTGGAATCCTATCGATGGTTTTTATGGGCGCCATTAAGGTCGCGCCAGAGCTGTTGAAGTCAGGAGCAGACGAACGAGTGATGCTTGTAGTCATCACCGTACTTAGCGTCGTAACGGTTCATAGCAGTGTGTTCTGGATTGGACTCTGGACTGGCAAAGCGTTGAAATTACCTCGAGAGGATTACATTGCAGTTGGTTTCGCCGGCAGTCAAAAGACGCTGATGGTGGGGCTGCTCATTTGTATGGAGTTGGAGGTGCTGGTGATTCCGATGGTGCTGTACCACGTTTGCCAGTTGTTTGTGGATACGCTATTTGCAGATCATCTTGTTGAACAAACGAAAGCTCTGGATTTGGCGTCGGTTGACAAGCCAGCAGGTCAGTAGCCTAACGGTTAAGTGCATCGTCTAACGTGGCAGAACGGATGACCGTGTCAGGACGGTCACCTAAGATGGGGCCGTTGGGGTGCCGTAAAATCGTGCCTACGTGTGCTCCCTCCGTTTCACCTCGGAGTGTAAACCCGGAAGGGTCCCAATTGAATTCACAGTGAATTGCTTCAAAAGGTACTTGGTCCTCCTGAAGATCTCCCAACCATCTCAACTGAAGCTTGGAAGCAAGTTGTGGTAGCCACTGCCGGGCAATCCAGCCCGACTCCCCCGTAATCACTCCGGAAACCCGTTTCCATTGATTGTTGTTACAAATGGCTCGATTGAGTTGTAGCGTGGCATTGCCGGAAATGACCTGCTCCTGAGGCTGCTGAAAGAATTCATTGAGTTCAATCTGCTTAATGACTCCCTCGGCTGCAAAGTCCACATCCGATGTAAACTGCCCCGGAGCGTATTTGCTAATCAACTGACCGTTAAAGGTGGCATTCGATCCCAGCTGAAGCGGAGTGGGCAAAGCTGGGGCAAGTGTTTCGATCGGGAGTTCATTGCCGTTGGTCTGGAGCAGTAATGTTGTTGTTGCTGGGTGGCGATGTTTACGCGACAGCTGTAGGGCAAAGGGTTGTTGTTTGTTTCCCCAATTGATGGTTAGTTGGGATGTGTCATCGGCCAGATCAACTTGGGCTGCCAGATGCTCGAGCTGTTCAAGTGGCAGATCATTTAGTAGTGTCAGCCCGATTGATACTTTCAACTGACGAGATTCGGTGATTGCCAGCAGATGCTCATTCCACCAATTCATCCAGATTGCTGGAGGCGTGTTGGGAATTTGGAGGGTATGGACGTCGACCGTGGTTTCTTCATCGAGTTGGTTGACTTGCACGTGATTGGCACGACAAATCAATTGTCCGGATTCCCGATCCGCAATCCGGACGTCTTCCAGAGTGTATTTTCCAGGCTGAATAAAATGAATGTGCCCAATTTCGACGCGACTGTGCGTGACCTGACTGAGCTGTTCAATCCATTGCCCTTTTAGCCATTTCTGTCCCAAGTCGGTATGGCGAACCATCAGCGTTCCCCCGATGACTATCGTGGGGATCACGATTCCCGCTATAAACAGCAGGCGATTAAATAGACGATGGCTTTTATGTTTCATGATTTGCGTTCTGATACTGCATTCGCATAGCTAATGCGCACACATTCTTTGCGACAGCTAGTGCAAAGAATAGCAAAAATCATCTTCTCAGGGCAAGCAGAGCCCAGGATTATGAGTGTGGGTGAAGCACATTCATAATCCCATTAGACCGGTCGGCCAGTGGAGATTACTCGGCCGAATCAGAATCATTTGTTTCGGTAGATTCAGCCGCATCGGCTGAGTCTTCAACCGTACTGGAGTCTTCAACCGTACTGGAGTCTTCAACCGTACTGGAGTCTTCAAC
>CALKCC010000328.1 GCA_938082855.1 uncultured Pirellulaceae bacterium
CTGTCTAATTGTCCCAATGTCCACTGGTCAATTGGTTAACTGGCTAACTGGTTAAATGGTTAACTGGGTAACTGTTCATACGTTTGCATTGAGTCTTCAAACAGTTTCGTCAATTCTGCTTCTCCGGCTTCAATCGGTGACAGCTTGGTCACTCGATGCTGAGGCAGCGTTCCTTTGACGAGAGCCGGGATGTCATCTGCGGTGTAGCCAACTGCCGAGAGGCCATTAGGCATATCGGTTAGCTTCATGAAGTGAATCACTCGGTCTGCCAACAATTCACCTGCTAGTTCCGGAGGAGCGTCTGAAATATCTGCTCCCAATGCAGCTGCCGCTCGTAAGTGACGCTGAGGGTCTGACGGAGCTGTAAACCGTACAACGGCGGGGGTATTCAAGATCACAGACATTCCATGGGGAACAATCGGATGGTCTACCTCATAACCTGCCGGCTCGAACGATTTGACCATTCCCGCGACGGGATAGGACATCCCATGCGGCAAATGCACTCCAGCATTCCCAAATCCTATCCCTGCTATTGTGGATGCCATTAACATATTCATTCGAGCTTCATCGTCACTGGGATCTGCATACGCTCGAGGAAGGTATTCGGCCATCAATTCCAGTGCTCGAATAGCCCAGATATCACTAATTGGATTCGTCCCTTGATACGCTGGGCGTTCCAGTGGTGAATTCGGTTTTGGCCGTTGGTCGAAAGGGATAGCCGTGAAAGACTCTAAAGCGTGGCTAAGCACATCCAAGCCACTCGATGCTGCAACCGCAGCCGGCATCGTACGAGTATTATCCGGATCGATAATTCCCAGGGTTGGTTTGAGGAAACGATGAGCGATCCCAGTCTTGGCGTGTTGTTCCACATAATCAAAGATCGCGACGCCAGTCGTTTCACTACCAGTACCGGCTGTGGTCGGGATGGCAATGAGAGGTTTGGTCGGGCCGGGGACAGGCCTGCCAGCACCGATTGGCGCATTGACGTAGGTAAAGAACTCAGCCGGATAGGTGGCGTACAGATTTGCCGCTTTACAAGTATCAATCGTACTACCACCACCCACAGCGACAAAACTATCGTACTGCCCTTCACAAGCCACCTCAGCCGCTCGTTTAAAGCTGGCGTCGGTTGGCTCCACAGACACTTCAGAAAAAATGTCATAGCCAATATGGCTTTGTTCTAAAGCTCGGCGAACAACTTCACCGGTAGGCAGATCAACCAACGCTGGGTCCATAACGACAAGCGTTTTTTTGACGCCCATCGCCTTAAGATCCATTCCTATTTCACCGGTAACGCCCTGTCCAAATCGAACATTCGACGCCGCCATTTGAAAAGCTGTATCATTTGCCATGCATTCAAGTCCCTGAAACTCGGTCACGTGGTTGTTAGTTTAATGCTGCTGATTTTACTACGTCTTCAATTGGAATGGTTAAAATAAGACTCAAATTAAACCGTCCTTCTAAATATAGATGTTATGAAATACACCGCCTTAGCAAATTACATTCAGGGCACTTACGCTCCCGCCAGCCCTCGCTCCAAAGACGTCACCTCCCCAGTCAACGGCGAATTGCTCACCACAGTGCCTTTGGCTGACGAATCCGAATTACAATTGGCTGTCGAATCTGCAAAACAGGCGTTCCCCGGTTGGTCAGACCTTACGCTTCGTCAACGTTGCGATGTTTTCTATCGTTATCGAAACTTACTCCAAGACAATCTCGAAGAACTGTCTCGGGTTTGTCACGAAGAAAACGGAAAAACGATTGCCGAGTCCAAAGCGGAGGTCCTGAAGGCAATCGAATTGACAGAACTGGCCTGTTCCTTACCTAACTTGGTCGCCGGAGAATCTCTCGAAGTGAGTCCGGGATTCGACTGTTCGATACAGCAGGCTCCGCTGGGCGTCGTTGCCTGCATCACTCCCTTCAATTTCCCCATCATGGTGCCTCACTGGACTATCCCGATGGCGTTGGCACTTGGCAACACCATGGTCTTCAAGCCAAGTGAGCAAGTCCCTCTCAGCGGTGCTCGCATTGCGGAGTTACTTACCGAAGCAGGACTACCTGACGGAGTCTTTAACGTAGTGCATGGCGACAAACACACAGTAGAAGCAATCTGTGATCACCCGGATATTGAAGCGATCACTTTTATTGGTTCAACTCCAGTGGCCAAGTCGGTGTACGCTCGAGCAACGTCGACCTACAAGCGGGCGTTAGCCATGGGAGGTGCCAAGAATCACCTAATCGTCATGCCGGATGCCGACGTTGAACATACTGCAGCTAACGTTGCGGCGAGCGCGTGCGGTTGTGCAGGGCAACGATGTATGGCTGCTGCAACCATGGTTGCCGTCGGGGACGTGAATCATATTGTGGACAAAGTGGTCGAGCAATCCAAGGCACTTGTCCCGGGCCAAAACTTGGGCGCGGTCATATCAGAGAAAGCCAAAACTCGTATCGAAGGCTATATCACCGAAGCGGTGGAGCAGGGCGCCACTCTCTTATTAGATGGCCGCGACACGACGGTAGAGGGCTGTAAAAATGGCTCCTATGTTGGACCAACCGTTTTAGACAATGTTACTCCTGACATGAACATTGCCAGCGCCGAGGTATTTGGCCCGGTGCTTTCGATCATTCGCACGGACAATCTGAACGGCGCTGTTCAACTTGAAAATGCTTCTCCCTACGGTAATGCCGCTGTCGTGTATACACAGGACGGACAGGTTGCCAGGGAATTTGCTGACCGAGCAAGTGCAGGCATGATCGGAGTCAATGTCGGAGTCCCTGTGCCTCGTGAGCCTTTCGGGTTTGGCGGTTGGAATGAATCCCGCTTTGGAGTAGGAGACATTACCGGGCGCGGTTCGATTCAATTCTGGACTCAGTCCAAAAAGATCACCTCACACTGGGTCGAATAATCTCCGGCCAGTCGTAGCTTGTCGGGCAAAGTCGGGGCTAATTGCCTATCTGCCTATCTGTCTATCTGTCTATCTGTCTAACTGTCTAATAGTCTAATTGTCTAACTGTCTAAATGGCCAACTGGTTAAATGGCTAATTGGTTAATTGGTTAATTGGTTAATTGTCTTTCTGGTCTCGGTCGTTTCACCTGTGCACGGCAACAAGCATTGGATAAAATAGGCTTTATGAAGCTGCATGTAATTATCACCGCGATCACAATGCTTGCTGTTGGACTATTCGATTCAGGCATACAGGCATCTGATACGCTCTCATTCCTAAAGAATCATTGCGTCGACTGCCATCAAGGTGACGAGCCGGCGGGCAATTTAGATTTCGCTCAGTTTCGCAAACCCAGAGACTTACTGGCTCAGCCTCAGGTCCTGTTAGACATCCTTACCGCAATCGACACTTCACTCATGCCCCCTGAAGACAGTGCATCATTGTCCAAGGACGAGCGGCATGCGGCGGTCGAGCATTTCCGAGAAGTATTGCACAGGGCGATTCAAGTTAGTCCTCCGAGCAAACCGATCCCGATGAGACGCATGACTCGGTTTCAGTACAGCAACGCTGTCCGTGATTTATTTGGTTTGAAAATCGCAGTTTTCACACTACCTGAGCAAATGGTACGGGAGTATGGAAACTACTATCAACCGTCTACTGGCAAGATGCCCGATTTGGTGACTGTTGGTAATCGCCCGCTTGGAAAGTCACAACTCATAGAACCTCGGTTAGCCGGTGTGACCCCCTATCCACAAGACTTACGTGCAGAGCATGGTTTTGACAACCAAGCCGATCAGCTTAGCATGTCACCGCTCCTGTTAGAGCAATTCATGGCCTTGAGCCAGTCCATCTTGAATGCATCCAATTTCAACAACAAATCGGTTGGTGTTTGGAACGACATCTTCGCCGCACCGGTCGGAGATGCCTCTGAACTAAATGGGATTATTGCAGGGCGTTTACGCATGATGTTGTCATTAGCATTCCGAGAAGATGTTAGCGAGACAACTGTCCAGCGATTCACAAAGTACACATTGACCCTGATTGAGTCCGGAGTCGACTTCACGACAGCGATGAAGCGAACGATGGCCGCGATTTTGGCATCGCCACGCTTCTTCTACATTCACAATCACTCAGATTCACAATTCGCCATTGCTTCCCGACTCTCCTTCTTTCTTTGGGGCAGCATTCCGGACCAAGCTCTTCTGGCCAGTGCTAGAAACGGCGAATTAACTACGCCTGCCGTTTTGGAAAGCCATGTTGATCGCATGTTACTCGACCGCCGGAGCAAGCGATTCTGCGACAGCTTCCCGCGGCAATGGCTCCAGCTTGATAACATCATCTCTTCCGCGCCAGACCCTAAAATCTACCCTCAGTTTTATTTCGCCAGATACAACACCAGCATGCATATGGCCATCGAGCCGTTATTGCTTTTTGAAACTGTCCTTATAGAGGATAAGTCTATCCTCCAATTTATTCATTCCGATTTCTCTTACCGCTCAGCCACATTAACCACCTGGTATGCGAAAGCTGACAAAATCCAACACTCGGGACCAGTGACACTAAAATTCAATCGCGTGCCAATCACAGACGAGCGGCAGGGTGGCGTGATTACCAATGCGGCCATTATGACGATGACCTCTGCAGCGGATCATACTAAGCCGATTACTCGTGGCGCCTGGTTTGCTTCCACCATATTGCATAGTC
>CALKCC010000329.1 GCA_938082855.1 uncultured Pirellulaceae bacterium
TGACATGGAATAGTTTCAGAGAAGAGGTGAATTAGAATTCTGAGTAGTGTATTAAAACAGGAAGCTGTTGATTCTGGTATCGCAGTAAGTTTTCGCTTTGTTCAAGTTGACTCGCAACCTTCACTGCTTCCTCAAACAAACCCTGACCGGCGAATAAAAATCCTTCGGCTACGGTACGTTGCGGTCGGTCCAGTTGGGTAAACAGCTGTTTCGCTCGTGTTATGTCCCGTTGCGATTCTTCCTTTGCTGTGGCAAAGCCAAAGACTCCGTAGAATGCCAATTCCTGATCAGAAGGAAAGATTGCCAAGGCCGTTTCAAGATGCAGTTGAGACTCCTCAAAACGATCATTTGCTAACAGACAAAAAATCAACATCGTTAAGGCTGGTTGATTTGCCGGAGAGCGCTCAATGATCTTCTGTAAGTGTTGAATTGCTTCAGCAGATTGCCCATCGGCTACCAAAAACCTGGCAAGTTGCTGGCGGATTTCATGATTGCTTGGCTCCGCCGCCACCGCGCTTTCAAGTAAAGACAATGCCTGAGTTAGATCGTTTCGCGCTGCTGCAATTAACCCCAGATTCGTTAATGCTCTGGAATTCTTCGGATTGATTTCCAAAGTATCGTGAAAGTGTTCGGAGGCTTCTCCCAGTCGATTCATGCGCAGTTTGGCTAGTCCGAGATTGAGATGTAGTGAAGTGTCCTTCGGTGATTTTTCTAATGCAGAGGTGTAGTGTCTGATTGCTGTGGGAAAATCTCCATAGGTGAACAACGCCGCATCACCACGTGATCTGAGTGCAGCGGTGGTCGTCTTCAAATCTTCCACAGAATCCAATATTGGATCTGATAAGAACAACTCAAACCCACCCTTATCAAACTCTTGCTGGTGAAATTGAGCCTGTCTGCGATTCCCCATTTTGTTGTAGGCCATCATTAAGCTGTAATGGACCGTCCGTGTGCCGGGGACAAGTTTAAGTGCGGATTGAAACGGAGTGATGGCATCGGTAGGACTGTTGGCAAGTTGAACTTTCCCTAAGCCCCAATACGCGATGGCTGACTCTTCGACTTCCAATGCTTTTCGGAATGCTGATTCTGCCTGATCGAGTTGATGGAGAGATAAATGTGTGTCTCCCAGGTAGTAATAGATTGCCTGGTGCAATTCAGGTTGCTGATTGCCAAGCTTGGTGTAAATCCGTTCGGCTTCGTTGAAGTGTTCGATGGCTTCGGGCATTTGATTGGCTTCACGCAGCACATGAGCAAGTAGGTAATGCCACCGAAGGCTCTCGTCAGGATCAAGCAAGATCGCGTTTTGGTAGCAAATCGCTGCCTGATCCATGATCGCATAAGCATGCAGCAGCATTCCGGCCTGGCCATATTGAGCGGCAAGCTTACTAAGCTCCGGAAGAACTTGGGTGCCAGCTTGAATCTGAATCAGGGAGGTACAAGCGAATTTAATTTTCCCTTGCGCTTCGGAATCAAGCTTGCTCAATTCCGGTTGGGTGATGGGGCGGACACCGGCAGGGATTTCAATGGTTCCTTGATTGCAACCGGTGATCGACGTGATGAGGAGCATGGAAAAGAGGAGCACTCTCATTCGGTAGGCTCCTTTGTCTTCCCGGCAGACAAGGCTTCCCCGTTCCCTTGTTTTAGTGTGACGTACTGATCAGGAGCAACTTCCGTAAAGGACTCGTGCGTACCGTCATGCCAATGGACAGTCAGAGTGATGGATTCGGCAGAGGCCCCTAACCCGAACAGCACTCGTGGATCATTAACTGATAGATAGCTTCCATCGGTTCGTGGTGTGCGAGTGAGCTTTCTTCCGTCACCCAATTCGATGTCGATTTGGCATTGGAGTTGAGGTGTGTTAGAGGATTGGTTTTGTAGCAGGACACCAATCCAGTGTTGGTGTGAGCCGGATTCGTTGGTGTAGAGTCGAGCGGGGCCGGAGTTGTTTCCAATAAGGATGTCGGTATCTCCGTCATTGTCGATATCTCCAAAGGAAGCACCCCGAGTGATTTCCAGAGACTGGCACAACTCACCGGCTACTTCGGTTAGATCTTCAAACGTCGTTCCGTCAACATTACGAAATAGCTGATTTCGTTCCTGCAAAGGGTAGGATTCGCCGGCACGCTGCCGAGTTTCTACAAAGTTCGTGGCTCCGTTCGCCATAAATAAATCAAGCCAACCGTCATTGTCGTAGTCAAACCAGGCTGTTCCAAAGGCCGTGTATCCAAGACTCGGGCCGCCGAGTCGGAACTGGTCTGTCGCATCCTCAAAGAAACCGTCTCCCAGATTGAGATAAACAGTATTGGTTTCCTCAGCCCAATGCCCCATGACCAAGTCTTCGTCACCATCACCGTCAATATCTGCTGCATCGACACCCATACTGCCTTCGGCAAATCCGTCGATATTACAAGCACATCCACGGATCAACGCTTCATCGACAAAGGTATTATCCTGCTGGTTGATCCACAGTTGATTGTGTCCAGCGTCATTGGCCACATAAATATCAATCCACCCATCCCGATTGAAGTCACGAACCAAGACGCCCAATCCGGCTTCCGGTTTTTTGGCGATTCCAGAGAGAGCGGAAATATCTTTGAATGTCCCGTTCTGCTGATTAAGAAATAATCGATCCGGCTCGGGCACTCCGCTTTTGGGACCACAGTAACCTTTCGCGCCATTGCTGAGAAAGCAGGGGCGATGGGTGTCGTATCCAAACGTAATATAGTTCGTGACAATCAAGTCATCCCAGCCGTCGTTATTAATATCCAGAAAAGCGGCGCTCGTACCCCACTGAGACGATTGGACTCCGGTGGCAGCAGTAACATCGGTAAACGTATTGTCACCGTTATTCTGCCACATTTGGTTTTCACCCCAGTTAGTGATATAGAGATCAAGCCAGCCATCGTGGTTAAAATCGGTCACCGCCGCTCCCATGCCATACCCCCGAGCATCAATGCCTGAAGACTCAGTCACATTGACGAAGGTGACGTGAGCATTCCCCTCCTCATCAGTAGTCAGATCATTACGAAGGAGTTGGTCGCGTGGAGTTTGGTCCGGTGGGTAAATGGAGTCTTCGAGTGTCGTCTCTTCCCCGAGTAGAGCGCCCTGCAGAAGGTAGATGTCGAGATCACCATCATTATCAAAATCAAACAGGACAGTCCCACTTCCCATTAATTCCGGCAAATACAATTCGCCGGTCATCCCGTTGTAGTGGGTGAAACTGAGTCCCGACTCGGATGTGATGTCCTTGAACAGATCAAGAGTAGCTCGCGCACTGTTCTCCGGCTCAGGACGCTCGACGATCGGAGCTTCCTGTGGGGAACAACCAAGGCAGAGCAGGGCAGGCAGTAGGTAGAAGAATGACTTCATGCTGTTCTTATACCTGCCACTGACAAGCTGTGTAAAGGTGCACCAATCGAGACTGCTGGTTGCATTCAGCAAGAGCTAATCGATTTTGACGGAACGTGAAATGGAGATTTCGATTTCAGCAGGGATTTCCATTCCTTGTACCGAGAGCGTGATTTTACCCTTCACGTGTAACTTGAAATTGGAATCAACCACTTGTTGTTTTTCGGCGTCAAAGAAATAGGTGCTGCCACCATCGATGATTTCCATTTCCGTGCCAGCAATTGAGGGAGCTCCAGGCGCTGGTGAGTTCTGCTCAAAGTTGACGTCCGAGTAACTGATGGAAACCTTGTGAAGTTTGACCCCATTGCGATTTTCCACACCGACGTACTTTGTTGCGGCTGTGTGCGTGAATTTGGCTCCTTGCCCCAGATCGGTCGACGTTTCCTTTTCCCATTGATCACCTGGTTTAACTGGTTCCGTATGATACTCATCACGTTCTGTATTGGCGACGTCTTTGAGTCGTTGGGGATCGAAATCTGCCTGCAGAAGCGATTTACCGGGCTCGGCTAATTCATCGAGTCCATCGGCTGTTGCGTTCACTCGAATGACCTTTCCACTCTTATCAAAGACAATCGTGGTTTTGCTTTTGGCCATTACGGCCATCACGTCTACCAAAAAGTCGGCAGCCGTTCCCTGAGGCTTTGGACCTTCAGCCGAATCGAATTTCAAGGTGACTCCACCGGGAAGCGTGGTTGTGTCTTTCAGTGACTGAAACGTCTCCACCACGGTGATGCTTCCGTCCGCAGCAGGCTGGCTCACCTGATTATTGGTTATCACTTCACGCTTCTGACCAGTGTTTAATTCCTGGCCGGCTAGTTTTAAGGTTTGGGAGACATCTAAAGTGAGTTTGCTGGTGTATTTACCCGGATTGGGGAGCCCCGGTTTGATGACAATTTGAGCGTTTGCGCAAGGTGCGATAACCAGCATGAGTAACAGAGCGGCGACTTTGGGGACAATACGCATTTCAGGCTCCCAGACGGAGAAGTGATTTGGGGAATTAATTTAGATACTCTTAGTTATAAGAGATTCGATGCGGCGGGGATATTATTGGAATTCGAATTCAAACAAATCGAATTCTCTCCATCAGTCTTCATTACAACGGGCCCTTATGAGATAATGAAAGGACCTACCCAAACTATCCTACCTCCTATTATTGACGGCCCTATGTTGCGAACCTATTCCGCACTGTCATTATTATGCGTCATTGTCTTGAGTCACTCGCTAAAAGCTGAAGACAAGCTGGATCCTGTCCAGGTCGAATTCTTTGAAACGAAGATTCGCCCGGTCTTAGTGCAGCATTGTTATTCCTGCCACAGCCTTGAGAGTGATTCCGTTAAGGGTGGTTACCTGCTCGATAGCCGCAAGGGCATTCGTCAGGGTGGCGACTCAGGAGCCGGCATCGTTCCGGGTAATCCAGAGGAGAGCCTCTTATTGAGTGCGATGAAGTATGAGTCCTTTGAGATGCCGCCTAAGGGCAAGTTGCCGGAAAGCGTTTTAAAAGATTTCGAATTGTGGATTAAGAACGGAGCCGTTGATCCCCGGGAAGGCGGGCAAGTCGTTACTCGCAGCTCCATCGACTATGCCAAGGCTGCGGATTTCTGGTCATTTAAGAAACCTGCTGCGACAGATCTCCCTAAAGTAAATCAGTCGGATTGGGTCAAGAACGAGATTGATAACTACATTCTTGCCAGCCTGGAAGAGAATCATATGCAGCCAGGACCACGGGCAGACAAACGAACGCTCATTCGTCGCGCGTATTATGATCTGATAGGTTTACCGCCGACACCGCAGCAGGTCGAGTCATTCCTCAATGACGACAGTGCCGAAGCTTTTTCCAAGGTGGTTGAATCATTGCTGGCTTCCAAGCATTACGGTGAGCGTTGGGGACGATATTGGCTGGATGTTGCTCGATATGGCGAAGATCAGGCGCATACATTCAAGGCGAGAAAATACCCACGGGGCTATTTGTACCGGGATTGGGTCGTGCAGTCTTTCAATGACGACATGCCTTATAACACCTTCGTCAAGTACCAAGTCGCTGGCGACCTGATTGAGGCTCCTAATCAACACGAACGTTTAGCAGCGTTGGGCCTGTTCGCTCTAGGACCGGTTTACTATGCGGAAAATGTCGAGAAGGCCAAAGCGGCGGCAGATGAATGGGATGACCGGATTGATACAGTCAGTCGTGGAGTATTGGGGTTAACGGTTTCCTGTGCTCGTTGTCATGACCACAAATATGACCCCATCTCGACAAGTGACTATTACGGGCTCGCCGGATTATTTGCTAGTACGAATTATCAGGAACGGCCGGTCGTATCACCATCGGTTGTACAACAGCGAGCGAGTGCAGATCAGGCCGTTAAGGATAAAGAGCTGGAAATCAATCGCTTCTTAGTGACGGCCGGCAAGCAACTGAGACCTTCACTGACGAAGGAAATTCCGAATTATGTGACGACCGCATTCCAATGGTTGGAACGTAATAAGGTTGAAAAAGATCAAAAGAAAATCTATCAGGAAGTGCTTAAGGACAGTGGATTAAGTGAGACGCTTCTCAAGCGATGGGTGGCGTTGCTGCAGATGAAAAACAAGAGCCAGCAACAGACGCGTCCTTACCTGGGTGCGTGGTTCGAATGGCGAGATTCGCTTCCTGCTGACAAAGACCAGTCGCAAGACGAATCGGTTTTAGCCAAGGCTAAGGAATTAGGCGTGGCACTACAGCAGCAGGTGGAAGCCAAATTGGCATCACGCGAAAAGCTGTTTGAGTTGTTTGGTGAAAATGTCGCCTTCGTGAAAAGTGAAGATGTGGCCAAGGTAAAACCTGGTGTGTTACCTCTGGGTAATCTGTTTGATGATGGAAAGACTGTGCCTCTAGATGGAGCACTTTCTTCAGATGCGTTTGGGGCAACGGCTGAGCCGACCGATTTGGGAGTCTTGAAAACCGCTTTCGGATGGGGTGAACGCATTCATATCGGTCCAGAGATTGATTTTGATTTTGTGCACCTAGGAGCCGATGACCGAGCTTATGGCAAAGTCTCGAATGACTCCTGGCTAGGCAAGGATGGCATCTCCACCACAGGGCAAGGCTATCAGGCTGGTGGTAAGCGACAGGAGCAAGGTATTGGAATGCATGCGAATGCTCTGGTTACCTTTGACCTGGATGAAATACGTAAAGCGGGTCTGATGCCACAGGATCAAAAGTTTCGATTCAAAGTGGATCGCGCAGGCCTGAACGACGACGTTAAGAATTCAGGAGCGAGTGCTCACTTTGCCGTCATCCTTTCCAAGCCTCATAAAGATCGAAAAGTCATGGATGCGATTCTTGGCGGTTATGTAAACGGCAAGAAAATGCAGATTACGTACAGCGACTTTACCTATTACTTCACAGGTGTCATTCCGCCACCCATGAAAGCAGATGGCCAATTCTTCGAATTGGAGATTGAAGTTCCGTCGGCAGCTAAATATGTAACGTTGGTGACCACCGGAGCAGGAGGTCCTGATGAGAATTCCATCAGTTCAGATCACGCCGTCTGGTCAGGTGTACGATTGGAATTGGATCCCCTACCGCAGGAGGCCGTGGCAGAGGCTGAATTAAATGAGCAAGAGTTAAACGATGAAGCCCTTCGCCAGGATGCCATCTTATTGTCAAGTATGCTCTATGAAGAGGGCTTGCTAGCGTTACCTCCTAACGAAGCAGAAGCTCGTCTAGAAGGAGATACGAAGGCTCAGATTGTGGAGTTGCGAAACTCACATGAACAACTGAAGAAAGAGGCAGAAGCGATTGAAATCCTTCGCGCTCACTCACTGGCCGAAGGCAAGGCTCAGGATCTACCCGTTTATCTTGCAGGTGATCCTGGGAAGAAAGGTGATATTGCCGAGCGAGCGAATCTGGCAATCTTTACACAAGGAGAAAAGGTTCCGTATGAATCCGCAGGCAGCGGACGATTGGAGTTTGCCAACTCGATCGCTTCAGAAGACAATCCACTCACGGCTCGAGTGATGGTCAATCGGATTTGGGCCGGGCACTTTGGTAAAGGCTTGGTAGGAACACTGAGTAACTTCGGGACACTAGGTGACCGTCCAAGTCATCCTGCTTTACTGGACTTTCTGGCGTTGGAGTTTATGCAGAACAGCTGGTCAATGAAACATATCCACCGTTTGGTGATGAACTCAGCGACGTATCAGCAGAGTAGTGAATTCAATGCTCAAAAGTTTGAAGCAGACCCCGACAATAAGTTGATTTGGCGTATGAATCGCCGTCGATTGGAAGTGGAGCCTTGGCGGGACGGTCTGTTGGCTGTCTCAGGTGAGTTGCAGCTGGATATGGGCGGTCCGTCCACGAATTTGGATGATGCAAACAATAAGCGTCGAACCTTGTACGGATTTGTAAGCCGTCATCGATTAAATGAGCTCTTGAGGTTGTTTGACTTCCCCGATCCGAATATTACTGCGGCTGCTCGTCCAGTCACCACGGTTCCATTACAGCAGTTGTTTGTCCTTAACAGCGACTTCATGATGAATCGGGCTCGCGCTCTAAGTTCACGCGTGGAAAGTGAGATGGATGGCACGCTTGAAGAAAAGATTCAAAAGGTGTTTGAACTACTTTATGGCCGTAGTGCTGATGATGCCGATGTTGCTCTAGGGAAAGAATTCCTGGAGACCGTAGGCTCGGAGTCAGATATGAAAAGTGCCTGGGATCAATATGCATTGGCCCTGTTGAGCGCTAATGAGTTTATGTTTGTTGATTAAGAGGTGGGACTTTCGTTTAGGACCCCCAAAACCAAACCGAAGAAATTGAAATATGTACGACCCTCAAATCGTTAACAACCCATTACTAAAGAACAACCTGGTATCACGCCGGCAGCTACTGAAATCGAGTGGCGTTGGCTTTGGCATGCTGGGACTTTCGGCCTTGTTGGCACAGGAGCAGCAGTTGGATGCTGCGGTGAAGTCAACGAGCCCTCTTATTCCTAAACAGACTCATCATACGCCCCGCGCGAAGCACGTGATCTTCCTGTTTATGAACGGAGGTCCGTCTCATGTTGATACGTTTGATCCGAAGCCGGAATTGAAAGCACAGGAAGGTAAGACGGGCAAAGGTGGAAAGTACATGCCGTCCCCGTTTAGCTTCGGTAAGTATGGGGAAGCCGGAATCGACATGAGTGAGCTTTATCCGAATCTGGGTAAAGTCGCAGACGAGTTATGTATCTTGCGTGGCATGCATACAACGACTCCAAATCATGAGCCGGGTCTGCTGATGATGAACAGTGGCAATCAACAACCCATTCGTCCCTGTCTGGGATCCTGGGTCACCTACGGCTTGGGAACTGAAAATCAAAATCTGCCGGGGTTCGTGGTGTTGTGTCCGGGTAAGCCAGTGGTCGGGCCAGCATTATGGGGAAATAGTTTCCTGCCGGGGATTTATCAGGGGACGCATATCAACAATTCCAAGGTGGATCCAAAGAATGTGATCGGCCACATCAATAACAAGAATCTGACTCCCGATGCGCAGCGCAGATTATTAGACCTGCTTCAGCAAAGCAATCGTAAACACCTCGAAAAGAGAACAGCGGATCTGAATCTAGAGGCCAGAATTCAGTCTCTGGAAGTCGCTTACGGGATGCAATTTGAAGCTCAGCAGGCATTTGACATTACCCGTGAATCTCAGGAAACACTTGATGCCTATGGTGAGGGACAGTTTGCCAATGGTTGTTTAGTGGCTCGCCGACTGGTGGAGCGTGGAGTACGGATGGTGCAGATCTATTACGGTTCTGGACAACCGTGGGACGCCCACGGAAATATCATGGATCATAAGCGTGATGCAGGTAAGAGTGATCAACCAATCGCGGCATTGATTCAGGATCTGAAGCAGCGTGGTTTGCTGGATGATACGCTGATTATTTGGGGTGGTGAATTTGGACGCACACCGACCGCTCAGGGAAAAACCGGACGGAATCACCACAATACTGGGTTTACCACCTGGTTGTGCGGTGGCGGTGTGAAAGGTGGTCACATCCACGGAGCAACAGATGAATTGGGAGTTAATGCTGTCGAGGGTCGGATGGATGTTCATGACCTACATGCCACGATTCTCCATTTGCTCGGAATCAATCATGAAGAACTGACCTTCCGTTATAGCGGTCGCGATTTCCGCCTGACCGATGTGTTCGGCAATGTCAATCACGATATCATCGCTAGCTAGCCTCTAAACCAATTGAAGATTGGATAATCGAATACAAAGCGACTTGTCTACTTGTCGATTTGGAAGTTGCTAATTAAATTAAATTCCTCAGTGGTGGCTGTAGCTCAGTTGGTTAGAGCACTGGATTGTGGTTCCAGGGGTCGGGGGTTCGAATCCCCTTAGCC
Organism: uncultured Pirellulaceae bacterium; assembly: GCA_938082855.1. Classification (GTDB taxonomy): domain Bacteria; phylum Planctomycetota; class Planctomycetia; order Pirellulales; family Pirellulaceae; genus UBA721. The sequence continues at coordinate 9,772 of CALKCC010000329.1, forward strand.
ACCCTATAAAAAAAGCACGCTAGTGGAAGCTAGCGTGCTTTTTTATTTGTTAGCAGTATCGAATGACGGTCGGTCTAGTAAGTGACCCACAGAAAGACTTTACCAGCTTCGTCGGTCCGAAATTCACTGCGGAGGCCTCCCTGGGAAAGTGCTCGGTCGATGATCTTCTTATAGAAGGTTTTTCCCGGCGGGATGTTTACCCGTTTCTCCAGACTTAAACCGCGACGTTGAATTTCACCATAATCGATCAGAATTGGAGTTTTCAACCGACCTGCAATGGCTCCCAGTGTTTTAGAAATTTCAGTCGCTTTGATTTCCACATCGAGTTCATTAAATAGTTCCGGAGCGGCTTTACCGGGATTAGCCTCCAACGCCCAGCCTGTTGGCCAGAATTCCTGATCCTTCTTGTGTTGCGAGATCATGATTTGGACTTCTCCGCCGACCGGCTTCTTGGGATACATAACGAGTCCCACTGACTTAAGGACCATGGCCATTGCCGAGCCGCTGGTCAGGCCCTTTAATTCACCGGCATACGGCTGATCGCTAAACAGAGACTGGCGTGCGTTGGTGTCTACTCCGACTCGCACTTTCCACACTTGGGAGATTCCCCGAATTACATCTTTTGTGGCTCGGTCTTTCGTCGAGAGTGTGACTGGCTTGGACAGTTCGTCATAGATCTTCACGATTTGTTCTTTGGTGAGTCCGTAGGCACCTTTCTCGGCGGTCAAATTGTCGACGCCATCGCCACTCAGTTTAGCCAGCCAGTCCTTGGCTCCTTCGAGATCTCCATATCTGATCGAACCATTGGGAAGAATGATTTTAGTGCCTGAAAGTATGCCAGTCACGATATAGAGCTGGTTGTCCCCTTTGCCCACGGGTTTGACTTCCGGTTTGTCGGTTGGCTTAATACTGCGGGCTCGGACATTTTTGAATCCGGCCTTTTGCAGTAGATCGACCCATTTACGTACAACGGCAAAATCCGGCACTCCATCCATCGCCAACTCCAGATCAACCACAGGGGCGGCCTGCAGTCGGGCAGTCATGGATGGCTGTAGGCAGAGAAGGGTACACAGCACGAGCAGAGTGGATTTCTTAGGCACGACGATACTTCTTGAAAATCAGATGATTGAAAAAAGCGAGTCAGGCTGGCTCGCTGTCGAATTCTACTGTGCCCTGAACGTCAAAGACAAGTAAGAAACTCGGATTGTCAGCGGAGTGAACAAGAGGGAGCAGAAGTTTTGATGGGTGTGGGCTAAAATAAGAGCATGGATAGAAGATTGATATCGAAGAGTGCTCACACTCTCTGTTTGTTGTTGATATTGCTGGTTGTGACCAGTGGTGCGGTGATTGCGCAGGACGGCGATATGGCTGCTGGTCGCCAGTCGACCTTTGCACAACAGCTTGAACAGCTGGCTGTGAAGTGTGACGAATTGGGACTCGACCGTCAGGCAAAGGTGACTCGAGACTGGATTGTTCCGTTGCGACCGGACCAGCAGGTGTTCTATCCGTTTCAAAATATCGATCATGAGCGACCGCCTGCCAATGCTCCTCAGCTGGAAAAATTCTGGTATGACCGCTTCGCTCAGATTCGCGAACAGGAAGCAGAACGTTTATTTCAGCAGGCGTTAGAGACCACCGATGATCTCCCCGGAGCCTATCGATTGCTGCACCGGGTACTGCATGAAAACCATCGTCACATCCAAGCTCGCAAAATCCTTGGCTATTCTGACTCAACGGTTGTGCAATTACGCCCTAAGCCGGTCCGAGCTAAAAAGACGATGCCGTTGACCGGATGGCAGAGTGGTCAGTACTACACAATAAAGACAGCTCACTTCGAGATTTCTACCAACGCGACTGCAGCGGATGGTGCCAAACTGGCGCGGGAATTGGAACAGTTATATTCAGTCTGGCAACAAATGTTCGTCGATTTTTGGTGTGACACCAACGCATTGAAAAAGCGGATCCATGGAGAAAATGCTCCACTATATAATCGCCGCATTCATCAAGTTGTTTTGTTTGCTGAGCAGCAGCAGTACCAGCAATTCTTCCAACAGCGAGCAATCGTCAATTCGAATTCCACGGGATTCTATTATCCTTCGAGTGGTATAGCCTTTTTGCATTTGGATCGCCCTCAGTCAAATCCCTGGGTTCACGAAGTAGTTCATCAGTTATTCAGTGAGCTGGGACCGAACTTAAAGAATGTAGGGGAACAGCAGAATGTCTGGGCGATAGAGGGTGTGGCCAACTACATGGAGTCCATGCAGGATTTTGGTCGCTTTGTGACGGTGGGTGGCTTTGAGGCTCAGCGACTGCAGTACGCTCGTTATCATTTCTTTGTGAATCAGTTCCATGTTCCAATCGAACAGTTAGTTTTGTTGGATCGCACACAACTGGCAAGTCATCCCAATATTGTCCCAATGTATGCCCAGTTCAGTGGTCTCACTCACTTTTTAATGAATGGAGCGGAGGGCAAATACCGGCAGGCGTTTTTTGAACTTCTGAGGAAGATCTATACCAAAACAGATACCGAAGGGAGTTTTGGGCAGATTGCTGGAGTTCCGTTATCGCAGATTGAGTCAGAGTATCGGGATTTTTTGATCGTCTCAGACGAAAATCTGAAATTGCTTAGGCCGGGGACTCAGCTCAAGGTCTTTAGCGCTGCCCATGGCAAAGTGACAGATAAAGGCCTTGCTTCATTGAAGGAGCAGCAGGCTCTGACCTGGCTCGATCTAACTGGCTGTCCGGTTTCAGATCAGAGTGTCCCTGTGTTTTCCGCCCTTCGAAATTTGGAAGAAGTCACTCTGGATTCCACCGATATATCTGACTCTACCGTAGAGGTCCTAGCGGATCTACCTCGGCTGGAGACACTTGATTTGGCCCACACCAAGGTAACCGACAAGGCGATCGGTCTGCTTGCCGGTAAATCGACGCTGGAGGTTTTGTATCTAACGGGTACGGGAATTTCTGATCAGGCGGCAGGTGATCTGGAGACAATCGTCAATCTCATCATTCTGGAATTAACCGGGACACGGATGAGCGACTCGGTGGTAGACCGAGTAAAATCCAATCTACCGAAACTACAACAATAGCTTCCTTTAACTTTGGAATTTAGAGCATGCGTCCCTGGATCTTATCCGAAGCCAACTACGGTTACATCAAAGAAAACCCTTATGAAGTGGCAGTGCTGCCAATGGGAGCCACCGAGCCTCATAATCTTCATTTGCCTTATGGAACGGATCATTACGAGGCAGAAGATATTGGGTCAAGAGTGTGTGAAGCCGCTTTTAATCAGGGAGCGAAAGTCGTCTTGTTGCCAACGGTTCCGTATGGGACAGAAACTAACATGCGTCACTTCCCGCTGGCGATGAATCTATACCCAACCACGCTCTTTAAAGTGATTGAAGATTTGGTGGAATCTTTGGTGCGTAGCGGAATTAAGAAAGTCGTGATTCTCAATAGTCATGGTGGAAATGAATTCAAACCGTTATTGCGAGAATTGTCTGGGCAGACCGAGGCACATCTATTTTTGACCAACTGGTTTCGCATGCTGGAAGATGTCTATCACGACATTTTTGAACATCGGGAGGACCATGCCGGGGAAATGGAGACGTCATTGATTTTGGCTTATCGCAATCATCTGGTTGCCAAGAACGAGGACGGGACGTTGATGGCAGATGATGGAGCGACACAGCCGACCAGATTTGATGCCGTCAATCAAGGCTGGGTTGGTCTCACCAGACAATGGGATTTGCTGACCACCAACAGCGGGTCAGGGTATCCTCATCAGGCGTCTGCAGAAAAGGGTGAGAAGATCATGGATGTTTTGGTAGAACGACTGGGCGGGTTTCTTGTCGAGTTGGCCAAGTCACCTCTGGACGAGTCTTTTCCGTTTTAGGTCCGAGACGTTAGCGCAAAAAAAAGGCAGGTGCTGTATAACACCTGCCTTTTGTTTTGGTTGACGCTTTTTAGTTGTCAAAGGCGTCGTCAAACTGGACATCCGATGGTGAGATATCCACGTTCTTGGTGAAGGCACAAGCTTCAGTCGCTCCCTGATCTCGCTGCATTCCACAGTCTTCCCATTCAATGGAAAGAGGACCGGTGTAACCGATGTGATTGAGTTCACGAACGATTTCTTCGAAGTTGACTTCACCTCGGCCAGGACTACGGAAGTCCCATCCACGACGTGGGTCACCGAAGTTGAGATGACTACAGTTGATGCCTGTGCGGCCGTTGAGCGTGCGGATAGCATCTTTGATGTGCACGTGATAGATTCGATCCGGAAACGCTCGGATGAATTCAACAGGATCAACACCCTGCCAGATCAGGTGACTGGGGTCAAAGTTGAAACCAAATTCTTCCCGGTGATCGACTGCTTCCAACGCTCGTTCGGCGGTGTAGATATCAAAGGCGATTTCTGTTGGATGAACTTCCAGAGCAAACCGTACACCGCACTCTCCAAAGACATCGAAGATTGGATTCCAACGTTCTGCAAACAAATCAAACCCAGCCTGAATCATGGATTCAGGTACAGGTGGGAACGAGTACAGTAGGTGCCAGATACTTGAACCGGTAAAACCGTTGACTGTATCCACGCCGAACTTTTGAGCCGCTCGAGCGGTATTCTTCATTTCTTCGATGGCACGTTCATTGACTCCGGCAGGATCGCCGTCGCCCCAGACGTGTTCGGGCAGGATCGCCTGATGGCGTTCATCGATATTATCCAGCACGGCTTGTCCGGCTAAGTGAGCACTAATGGCTTTACAGATCAGGCCATGCCGTTCAAGTTGCTCGTGCTTTTCAGCACAATAGTTGTCATTTTCCAACGCTTCTACAACGTTAAAGTGGTCACCCCAGCAGGCAAGCTCAATGCCGTCATAACCAAACTCTTTGGTTTTCTGACACATGGTTTCTGCGGGGAGGTCTGCCCATTGGCCGGTGAAAAGTGTTACCGGACGTGCCATGGTGTACTCCTTAGGTAGTATGAATGATTCGATCTATTTCTAGTGCACATAACGTGATTGTTATGCTTCTTATTTTGATGGTGCAAACGAAGACTTACAAGTCCCGAATTACACGATGGTAAACTGTAGCGATTACCCCAAAAGCGTCTCGAGCTGATCCACTAACGAGGCGAACTGTTGTAATGCCGTATCCACCGGTTCAGGTTGCTCCATGTCGACGCCGGCATCCCGGAGAAGATCCAGTGGATCTTTACTGCATCCACCTTGCAGGAAGGCGAGGTAGTCAGATAACTCCTGCGGCCCTCCGTTGAGCACTCGTTTGCTTAATGCAATGGCGGCAGATAGTCCAGTTGCGTATTTGTATACGTAGAAGGCTCGGTAGAAATGAGGAATTCGGAAACACTCTAGTGACAGGCAGTCATCGACGACGAAGTCAGGACCAAAGTAATCCTTGAGTAGCTGGCCGTAAACTTCCCGGAAGGATTGCACCGTGAGTGGCTGTCCTTGTTCCGCCATTTCATGAGTGATCTTTTCAAATTCGGCGAACATGGTTTGACGGATGATCGTTCCACGAATGGCATCGATATCGCGGTTGATAAGGTAAGCCCGTTCACGATCGTCCTGTGCATGTTCCATCATGTAGTTACTCAGCAACTGTTCATTGAACGTACTGGCTACTTCGGCAACAAAGATCGTGTAATTGTAATACTCGAAGCTCTGTGTTTTAGAGCTGTAGTACGAGTGCATGGAGTGACCGGCTTCATGGGTGAGTGTAAAGACGTCATTGAGCACTTCGGGTTTGTAATTCATCAGAATGTAAGGGTCGCCAATATAGCTGCCTGCACTAAACGCACCGCTTTGCTTGCCGGCGTTGGGATAGCGATCACACCAGCGTCCTCGCAGGCCAGCTTCAAGAATCTCACAGTATTCGCTTCCCAGCGGTGTTAAAGATTCCATGACCAGATCGGTCGCTTGATCCCACGTGCGATTCACCTGCAGATCACTGATGATCGGAACATAGGTGTCGTAATGATGGATTTCGTCGATGCCCATCAGGCGTCGACGAAGCTCATAGTACTTATAGAGTGGTTCAAAATTGTTACGAACCGAGGCGATTAAATTGTCATAAACACTCTGAGGTACATTGTCCGGGAAGAGTGCCCCGGCTAGAGCACTGTCGTGTTGGCGAGCACGAGCGTAGTAAACATCTTTTTGAATCGAGCCGCCGAGTGTCGCTGCGAGTGTGTTTTCATGAGCTTGAAACTGATCGTAGTATTGGTGAAATGCTGTCTTACGAACGTTTCGATCGGGCGAGATCAGAAATTGACTAAACGTGGCGTTGCCAAGCTCCACCAATTCCCCCTTCTCATTCTCCACTTCGCCAAATTTCAGATCAGCGTCATGTAGTTGGCGAAACGTCTTTGAGGAAGCCTGAGCCATTTCTGCCTGCATAGCAAGCAATTGTTCTTCCTTTTCGCCCAGAGTATGAGGGCGGTAACGCAAAACACGTTGAAGCTGCAGTCGATAGTGCTCTAGACATTCCGACTCCAGAAAGGCATCCATCGATGCAGAGTCAATTGCCAGAAGCTCAGGGCGAATCCAGCTGCCTGCCTGTGCGGCGCGAGCCCCGAGGTTTTGCATGCGGGCTTCTAAAGCCTGGCTGTCACCATTGGCCTGATCTTCTGTGAGGCGTAGGAATGCGTAGTATCCCAATCGCTCGAGCAGTAAATCCATCTCGCTATCGAAAGCCAGCAGCTCGGCAAGAGTCTCTGCGCTTTCCCCGAGTCGCCCCTGGAATGCTGCATAAGCCTCGAGCTTTTCTTCAGCCAGAGTGTAATCCGCTTCCCAGTCTTGGGTCGTTGCATACAGACTGGACAGGTCCCAGGTATCCGCTTCGTTGACGGACTCGCGAGGAGGTAGTGATTTAACGGTAGCTTCGCTCATAACGTTCGTTAACCCTAATAGGAGTGTGAATGAACTGTATCTTGCCGACGCTTCTTACCAACGCCAGACGCCAGCACCCCAGGCCAACCCTGCTCCAAATCCACTGATGAGGATATTTTGCCCAGGCTGAATTCTTCCCTCTTGATGAGCTTCTGCCAGTGCAAGAGGGATGCTAGCTGCTGATGTGTTTCCGTATTTATCCAAATTAACAAAGACCTGTTCGGAGTTAAGTCCGAGATCAGAAGCGGCAGCATCGATGATTCGAATATTTGCCTGATGGAAAAGTGTGAGGTCGATATCACTTGCCGTCAGATTGGCCGCCCCGAGCACTTGATTCACTGAATCAGAGAGCGTTCGTATGGCCCACTTAAAGACACTTCGTCCGTCCATTTGCAGGTATTGGAGGTTTTGCTGTAGTGATTCCGGGGTGGCCGGGCAACGTGTGCCTCCGGCTGGTTGCTCGAGCAGCTCGGCTCCATGGCCATCGGCTCCCAATGTATAGGAAACAAAGCCCTGTTGATCGGAGCCGGGACCAATGACAACGGCACCTGCACCATCTCCAAATAACGGAAATGTCTTCTTATCCGCAGGGTTGACTGTACGGCTCATCAGATCGGCACCAATGATTAGGACTCGCTTGTAAGTCCCAGTCTTAATGAATTGCATGCCCGTCACTAAAGCGTACATGAATCCAGAACAGGCGGCACTTAAATCCATAGCTGGTGCGTTGGAACCAAGCATTCGCTGGACGTGGCAAGCGGTCGATGGTGTCGGTTGGTCAGGCGTTATAGTCGCCAATAGAATCAAATCGATTTCACTGGCGTCTATGCCCCCCTGATCCAGGCACCGCCGAGCGGCTTGGTAGGCGACATCACTACAGGCCTGTTCTTCCGAAGCTCGACAGCGGGACTTAATTCCAGTCCGCTGTATGATCCAGTCGGCGTCATATCCCAGAGCTGCCAATGATTCGTTGTGTATGACGTTTTCTGGTGCGTAACAGCCGGAAGCCAAAATCTGTACACCCATCATCTCATTTACCTGACGGCTTTGAGAGGCCACGACGATACGGTCTTGGCTACCGGATTCAGGATTAGATTGATTAGCGGGATTACTCATACAGATCGATAGAAATCAAGATTGGGCAATACAGTACGTAGTGGGTGTGTCCGGGTGGTTAGTGTCCAGATTTAGCTGAATTAAACCAGACGATCGGCGACGTCGACCCAGGCTGCACTTTCATTAGATTCAAGTACGGCGTCCGCGATGATCTGAGCATTTAGTCCGTGATCAAAGCTTGGCATGGCATCTCGGCCTTCGGTGATGGCTGAACAGAATTCCCAGACCAGATCGTATCGGAAGACGTCAGCAGGTTTACCTTCGTGTGGATCACGTGGGCTGTCGGCAGGCTTGAGGAATTCTTCCGGCACATCCACGGGAGCAACGTCTTCTCCGGTTTTTCCGAGCCAGATTTTATTAGGTTCGTGCAGGCGGTAACGGACAGTTGCTTCGGAACCATTGATTTCAGCCAGTTCATGACCAAAGCCGTTGAAGCCATATCCTTTGGCAACGGTCGTGCCTTCCCAGACGCCTACGCCTCCGTTTTCAAATACGCCGATCAGTGCCGACCAGTCATCCACGTCGGATGGCGGGCAGGACTCTCCATCGGTGGTTACATCACGAGGGCAAAACTGTGCAACGCCACCGCAGAGCTTATCAATTTTCCCCATTAAGTCCATTGCGAAGTCGATGCGGTGAATGGTCATATCAAACAAGTCGCCGGCACCGGCTGTTTTTTTGTACTGTCGCCATCCCCAGCTCGTCTCTGGCCAATCTAAGAACCGTTGGCTTCGGAAGTGGCGAGGCTGACCAATCGCGCCGGATTGCACGAGGTGCCGAATGTATCGCATGGAGGGAGCAAATCGGTAGGTAAAAGCTGTCATATGAACGACGCCAGCTTCCACAGCCGCATCTCGCATTTCACGGACTTGCTGAGCATTCAGGGCAAGAGGTTTTTCGCACATGATGTGCTTGCCACCCTTGGCAGCCGCGATGGCCTGTTCGTGGTGAGTAAAGTTTGGCGTGGCGATGATCACTGCGTCGATATCAGGGTCGTCACAAATCTGCTGAAAGTCGGTGGTGACTTTGTCGATACCCCAGTCGCTTTTACGCTGCTCAAGTAAGGCTTCACTCATATCGCAGGCAGCGACCAGTTCGGCGCGAGGGTCGATATTGATGCCCGGCACATGGTGATAATCACTTACAGCACCGGCTCCGATGATAGCGATGCGAATTGGATGGGAATTCGATGACATAACAACAATTCTCGTTCAATAAGTAGGAGGAAGTTCAGCAAAGATGAGGACGGTATTTCAGCGTGAAGGCTATTGCCTGCTTATAGCTGCTTAAGCCTGATTTTGTTCAGGCGTAATAAGCAGTTTAATGCGTTGCCAACGTCATCAAAACACCCTTGAGGGTAGTATTTGAAGGCTCAGCAGCAATTAATTTAAAACACACCCCCCGAAATAGGGTGTTTGACTTAAGGGGGTGGAATTAGATTGAGTTCTTTAACCGAGTGCGATTGTGATCGCTTGTGAGGAAGACAGCAGGTCACTCGTTCTATAAGCTGCTAAAACTTAAAATCATATATGTGCATTCTTGCCATTCAATATAAATCGGTGCCGGAGGCACCCATTTTGGTTGCTGCCAACCGGGATGAATTTTATGATCGCCCTAGCACGACACCTTCGATCCAATCCGGAAAACCGCGTATTTTAAGCGGAGTCGATCAGCAAGCGGGTGGAACCTGGTTGGGTGTTAACCAGCACGGGTTATTTGTCGCGGCATGCAATCGCCGCAAGTTGATCCCGCCAGTGGTTCCTCGTTCACGCGGTGTGCTTTGTCGAGAATTACTTCGTAGTACAAGTGCTCAGGAAGCTGTGGGCTTGGCCATGGATGAGCTGTTGACCAAACGCTATGAAGGGGTGAATTACATCATCGCTGACGGTGAAACAGGTTGGGCTGTGCATGGAACAGACGAACCGGAAGTGGTGCCACTCAAAGAGGGGCTCAATGTCATCGGCAATCGCAACCTGAATGACCCTCGGGATGAACGCTGTCAATTGGCGAGTCGTCTGCTGACTCTTCAGACGCTTGATTCGTCGGTTAAATTCTTAGCCGTTGCAAGTAAAGTATTCGCACGTAGCCCGGTTTCCCCGATGCGACCAAGTATGGTACTTCGGAGCAATGACCGTGGTACGGTGAGTTCCACCTTGCTGGCTTTAGGGCTTAAGCCACGTGATGCGATTTATCAATTCGCTGCCGGAGCTCCGGATGAAGCTCGGTTCGAGGACTACTCACCGATGTTGCGTGATATCCTCAGCCGCGGACTGCGTGAAGCTCGGGCGAAAGCCAACGCCTCTTAAGACGCATTCAGGTGATTCTGATTTAGTCTGCTACCCCCTGTGGTGCGCACGCATTACACTGTAGGAAAGCTACAGCAAGTAAATGTTCGCCTAATGCACGGAGGTTGTCAGGTTATGTATTCCAAAGAAGCGTTGAAGGAAGTCGTCCGCGAAAAAGCTCTCGAGTTCGGAGACTTCACACTGGCCTCGGGTAAAAAAGCCAGCTTCTATCTCGATTGCCGTAAAGTCACTCTCGACTCGCATGGCACTCGGCTTGTCGCTCAGGGAATTTTGGAACTCATCGGCGACGATTTACCGGATGCGGTTGGTGGCATGGCCATTGGCGCGGATCCCATTACCGCTGCGATTCTCACAGAAGCGGACAATCAGGGAAAGTCACTGCGGGGGTTTATCGTCCGCAAAGAGGCCAAGGAGCATGGTAAGGGAAATCAGGTCGAAGGCCCGGTAGGAGCAGGCGACCGAGTCATTATCGTCGAAGACGTTGTGACTACCGGCGGTAGCAGTCTCAAGGCAATCGAACATGTCGAAGCGGCAGGCCTCAAGGTCGAAAAGGTCATTGCGATCATCGATCGTCTCTCAGGTGGCCGCGAAGCCTTCGCCGCCAAAGGCTATGAACTGCACACGTTGCTGACGATCGAAGACTTTGACATTTAACCAGTTGGCCATTTAGACAGTTAAACAATTAACCAATTAGACAGTTGGACAATTGGTCAGTGGTACAATTTGACAATTGCTTAAATGGCATGACCGCTTCGGCCGAGCGGCCTACGCAAGTTAAGGGGAGGCAAAAACCGTCCGACTTCGTCCTTCGGACTACGACGGACAAGCTCCCTGTTTCTGTAGAAAAAACTAGTGAGCTTAGTCGCCTCAACTACAGCCCGGAGAGAACCTTATCCCAACTGTATCAATTGACAATTGTTTAACTGTCTAATTGTCTAACTGGCCAACTGGCTAAATGTCAAAACTCCTCTTTCCTCACAATCGGGTTTTGGCTTAGTATTCCGAGTGAATGTATGTGAAGGCTCGGATTTTCGTCGGGCTAGAACAGTAACTGCAGAGACAATAGGAATCCCACGATTCCGATCACGGCCAGAGCCAACCACCACAAAGGACGGCCTTGCCAGGGATTATATGCCGCTGCAGATGGCGTGATAAACATACCACAA
>CALKCC010000330.1 GCA_938082855.1 uncultured Pirellulaceae bacterium
TGCGACGACTGCGATTATTGGTTTTGTCGTCTTACTTCCGATAGGCATCGCAGGCACTTACGCGACTGTTGAAGGGAGCCGAATACTACGAAATATTAGCCCCGGTTACATCGCAGAAACTCTCGACGACTTTCGAAAACAGTTCGAACTTGAAATACCAAGTGAAGAACCGTTGGCCATAAGTGAGTCTTCTATTGAAGAACTTGTGAATAATACGGCTCTGCAGGAGAACCTAGACGCCGTTCATGAATCGTTTGATGAAATCGTAAATCAATACGAACGAATCGACGTCGAGAATTCTAGTACTGCAGCCAAACAGGCTTATGAAGATTATGGCCAGTTGCTCAAGGCATTTGCTGAGAAAACAGACGATTTGACGGTTAGCGATGTGCTAAATGAAGGTATAGAACTTCGCGAAAGTTTTGCTGCCTTTCGGACCGCCTATCTCGGCGGCACGCTTAATGAAGTCCTGATCGACACTGCGAATCCGACGCCGGAACAATTGCAGGATTTGTCGAATAATGTCTTGAATAGTAATACTCGGAGACAGATTCTCCAAGCAGGAGCAAATACGCTTGGATATTTTGCCGCCTTGTTGGCAGGCATAGTGATTATGCTTATTGGCGTCTATTTCTTCCTTGTGGATGGACGTGCGATGGTGCAGACAATCCTGAAACTGTCTCCCCTTAAGAGTGATTATGAGAAGATGCTCATTGATGAATTCGTGAGTATTAGCCGAGCCGTTGTGTTGGCGACAGTGCTCTCGGCATTGGCGCAAGGAGTGTTGGCGGGGATAGGGTTCTGGATCGCTGGTTTGAATTCCGTCTTGTTGCTGACGTTTGCTGCGACGTTACTCGCCATGGTCCCTTTCGTGGGCGCCGCCATCGTATGGGCACCAGCAGCAGTCTGGCTCATCCTATTTGCCGATTCACCTGGCTACGGGATCTTTCTGATTATTTGGGGCGTAGGACCGGTTTCGCTCTCAGACAATATTGTCAAGCCGCTGGTCTTGCAAAATGCGTCTAAACTCCATCCGATGTTTGCACTGTTGAGCGTAGTAGGTGGAGTTCAGGCGTTAGGCCCAATCGGGATTCTCACAGGGCCGATGGTAGTTGTCTTCCTGCAGACACTATTGAATATCCTTCACCGCGAACTCTCTTCAATGGATGGGGAAGATCTCGAAAATCTCTTGGACGATACTCCGCTCACAAGCGACAGTGAGGATGAAGAAGAGGATCAGAGCTAGTTGCGATAGATCCGAAAAATCGTAACGCCAAGAAATAGATTCAGTGTTATTGAGAACATTAGCAATAACAGTAGATCCGTACGACCGTTATTCTCACTCACTGGAGCGTTGAGGACTTCGTCTTTTACGGGCGCGTTGAGTGAAGATAATGCGACAAACTCGTCCTTATGAGTATTGATTAAATCGGGAATCTGAGACTCTTCTTCACCGGCTTCCAAGTTTGGTGCGTCATTTGTTTGAGGGTCTTGCGGGACTTGTGGGTCTAAGGTGACAGCCTCGACAGCAGGTGCGGATTCAGGAGCAGATTCAGGGGTATCGATGATGACGACCTTTGGTGCCGAGTTTAGTAATTCCAATTCTCTATTGGCTTCGTCAACCTGCACGGGTTGGTCGAATTCGGGCAATAACTGCTCCAGCGTTTGATTGGCAGTTGTCGTGTTGGCTGATATATCGCTAGAGAGCGCGGGTAGTTCCAGTGGTTCAGGCTCAAGTTTTGGAAGAGTGGTATTAGGTTCTACGGAGCCAGTCAACGAGTCCGTTGATTCGGGGATTAAGGATTCGTCGGGCGTAAGCACGAGTTCTGTTTTGGGACTATCTATGCTTTCGGCAGACGCAGATAGCGACGATGATTCTGGAGGGACGTCGGGGGCGATGATGTCAGCTTGTGTGCCAAGGGTATTTGTAGATGCTTCTGGTGCAAACTGAATGCGGATTTGTCGGACGTCTTTCGCATTATCTGGCAATGATGAGTTGATTGTGAATCCGTCAGCCAATTGGTCAATCAATTCCCGTTCGATTGTTACTACGTACACCGGTTCTTTGGCCTCTTCGATGACTAGCTCAAAGTCAACGCCGAGAACGGTTGTAGCAAGTAGGATGGCGATCGTATTCATTGTAATATTCCTTGAGCGTTGATTCCGTAATTCGGCTGTCTGTGATCAGGCGGCTATTTCGTCGTCGGTGTCTTCGTCTTCCCAATATTCGTATTCGTCGTCTTCCATCTGCTCTTCATGATCCCCATCCGCTAACTCGTACAGTTCGTTTTGAGACTCTTCCTTAAGATCTTCATCTTCAGGTTCGACAGCAATCTCAATCTCTTCACCATATTCGTCGTCGTCGAATGATGTGATAAGGTGATCGGTCTGCGACAGTTCGTCGTGCAATTGTTGAATAGAATGTTGTTCCAAGTCGACCGGTTCGGTATTAGACACCACTGGGACTAGCGTGTCCGGTCTTTCAGAACCTTGGGATGTTTCGAAAGAGATTCTGGGGAGCTCTGGTGCGGCGACCGTGTCAGGCTTTATGATAGCGCGGACGTCAGCTCCGACCTGATTAAAAAGTTCGGCAATGTGGTCATGACAAGTAAAGAATAGTACTTGCCCGACTTCATTGGAAAACTGATGGATCGCTTTGATTGCGTTTGCCGCTCTCGACAAGTCACAATTGACTAATACGTCGTCGAGGATCAAAGGAAGCGTAATGCCCTCTTCATGGTAGGATCTGACTAAGGCAAATCTTAGGCTTAAAAAGATAGATTCCCTAGTTCCGCGGCTAAGGTTGTCAATTGACCATGGCTGTCCTTGAGAATCGTCGACATACAGGAGATCTTCCCCCAAAGGCGTCCAGATTCGGCAGTAATCACCATCTGTTATGGTGTCTAACCAGAGGCTTGCATTTCTTAACGTCTCGGGTTGCCGTTGTGATTCAAAATGGTCTCTTACTCCGGCAAATAGGTGTTCTGTGAGAGCCCAAATCTGCCAATGCTCTTCGTGGGCCTTTATTCGGAGTTCAAGATTCCTCTTTTGCAATCGCAATTGGTTGACTTCGCGATCTGATGTTATCTGACTGGATTTTGCTTTTAGCTGTCCACGTGATTCAAACGCGTCCTGTAAGTCGCAGTTGATAGTTTCAATGTCAGATTGCAGTAGGTGAGATTGTTCTTGCACATCTTCCGGGCTAAGGCCTTCAAACTGCTCCAAATCTAATAGGGCGGTCGAAGTATGAGAAAGTGAATCATCAATACTACCTTCGATCACCGACAATTGCTCGTGATTAAACTCGTACTCGTCAAGACGCTCGGTTAGTTGTGTGTATTCCCACAAACTACTGATGCCAAGTGTCGCGAATATTCGTGATAATTGCCGCGTGCAATTATCAGATTCGTTCGCTAATGCAGCGATGCCTTTTGCAGTGTTTGCTATTTGATCTTCGACATCTAGTGACTGACGGTGTAGTTCCTTTTGACGGCGTGCGACCTCAGCAATGCAATCCGCACGTTGGGATACGGTAAGATGCGAACTCGGAAGTCCGGCGTCATCTAATAAAGAGGACATTCTTAAATCGAGTTCTCTCAACTCGCTCTGTTTGCGCTGGAGATCCGCCGACCTGTCGCTGCTTATGCGTTGTTGTTCTGCGAGGTTATCGGCATTTTCAACTAATGCAAAAAGGTCACTTGGCGACATTTCGACGGGCAAACCCAAATTCGCAAGAGCCTGTTGCCATTCCGAAAGGGCGTCCTGGTGCCGATTCGATTCCTCATGATTCTGGCGTTGAATGACTTTTAGATTTAACCGCAGCCTCTCGATTTCATGTGCGAGATCTAGAAGAGCCTCGGTGTTCCCAATAGTCACTTCCAATTCTTCTAAATCTGCCCCGGCGTCTTGGGGAGTAGGATTAGGATCTGCGGAACCTGCGGTTGTCCTATTCGCTTGCTGTCGCAGTCGCGATAACTCATCCCGGCGTCGTTGTCGGAAAGCGGCATGCGACTTCTGTCGGCTTTGAATAATCGTTCCATAAACGCCGCCGGTGATGGAAAGGATCCCGGCGAAAATACATATGAGGGTGGCCATGGTTGAGAGGCCAAAGGAAGCAGGGAAAAATATCCCCATTCCCAGGAGTGTACCGCCTATAGAAATGAGAATAGCGTTTAGAAGTAGGCTGGCTGGGGACTCCAAAGGTGTTGGAGTATTCGAGTGACTGGTCTCTTGCGTCTCCGGGTGCTCGGCTTGGCTCACAACGTTCGCTAGCTTTTTACGGTCGCCCACCAATGTGGTCAATTTGTGCCGCAATTCAGTCGATGGGTGTTCGAGCGTTGGTGTAATCGATAGGGAACGCCATAAAGGCGAGTTGACCCAGGAGGTTTCCACATCCGCAATGGATTGTTGCATGTCGGTGCAGGCTCGTTCGGTCTCAGCCAGACGCTTCCGAGTTTCTTTTAGCTTTCTAGCAGGTTGCCGCAACGTGAGCAACAATTTCTTATTGAGTTTGCCAGTGATTTCACCGTGGCTCTGAAAGGCCGCCACGCCATGATCGTCGTTGGAATCAAGTGGGTCTACTGCGAGCCGCTCAACTTCATTCAATAACGAAGATATCCACGGTAACATTTCTGCAAAGGCATTGATTCGCGGTGTAACATCTGGGGGCAGTAGTACCGTTTTGATTGCACGGAGGTCTTCCTCTAAATTGAGGAGTTGAGACTCTCGTTCGTCGATAGCCAGTAAAGTAGCTTGCCCACGCGTCGCCAATTCCAAAAGCTTTAGGCGTTCGGCAAGACCTGTATGGGTTCGATGGATCTTTGGTGGTCGATGTTGAGCCACTAAGTCACGCAAACGGTCACGCTCAACTAGGTTTGACTGAATAGATCCGTATACACCCAAATCGTTCTGCAATTTCTGTTTATCCAGAAGTTTTGATTGCAAGGTTTCTATTTGATGATTGACGGTCTCAATTTCATTGCTATTGGCGACCCACGGTTGCATCTCGGCCTTGCGAATATCAAGTTGAGCTGTAATTGTGCTTAGTTGGTCATGGAGATCCTGGAGTCTTCCCTGTCCGCTTTCGGAAAGCAGTTGTATTCGTTGATCGGTAATATGCCGTAGTGTTTCACCAACGGATTTTCGATCAAACCCGGATGTCATTTCATAAAGAAACTCCGCGGCATCGGTGGCATTGAGTTGATTGAGATGCTGCAGTTCTGACAACCCAACCGTGAAAACATGTTCAAACAACTCAGGATCGATACCCGATAAGAGATCGCGGCCTAGGACGGATGCGGGAAAGATTTGGCCATTAATGACGATGGAAGTATCATCCTCAGAGCCAGTAATCCTCGTTACATTCCATTGGTTTCCTTCAGAGTCGACGGCCTTGAGCGAACCTCCGTACGTATCTCCTGAGCCGGTTGTATACGACCGACGCTCCGGCGAGTTTAAACCGAAGAAAAGACCGCGTATAAATTGCATGGTCGTCGTTTTACCGGCCTCGTTGGGCCCAAAAATAACGAGCATTGGCGACTGAATGTCATCAAAGGACAGGTCTTTGCAGACACCATAATTTTGAATATTGAGACCGGTGATTTGCATTATGCTGCCTCCCGGTCTGTGCGTTCGAATAGGCTCACAGCAAGCGAAGCGGCGCGGTTAATGATATTTAGACCTTCGAGGTCCTCGGTGAGGGCAGAGAGTTCTTTAAAACGCTCGGGCGGAAGGTACTGACTAAGACTCAGTTGTTCCCAACCTGACTCTGCCAGTTGTTTGACGGCAAAGAGAAATTCACCAATAACCTCTTCATGATCCGCGGAACCGAAGTCAGGATCTCCAGCGCCAGAAATTCCGGTGAGAGATAATGACGAAGAGACTTCGGCAAAGATTGACTGAATATTCTCGATCAATGCATCGGAGGTATCCGTTAGTGACATGGAGTGTACTGCCGGTATCTCCGTTAGCAGTTCAATCTCAATCGCATTCAGGATTTGTTCGTCGAATGTCCTGTTGGCGAGTTGATCAAGTATCGTCTCCAGTAATGCATCTGGGTGGTTGTCCTGAACCGCCACTTGTAGATTGTGATATTCGAGAGCGGACGTATCAATGAACTGAATGTCAGATTCTTCATTTGGGGAGGCGTCTATCAGGACAGCACCATGTGGGCCGGTCTGCTTGGGGGACCGGCTTTGGGGACTGCCAGCGATGATTAGTTGGAACCTTTCATCATCACGAACAACCGAATAGGCCTTTCCGCCTGCGAGCCACCCATTAAACCCTGGGCCGTCTCCTTGTGGAGGGCTGTGTGAAACACCGAAGGTGGTCCCGGGTAATTCAATTCCGTCAAACCATTCCGAGAGTACCGATTCGTTTCCGATTGACCCGATGCCGACAAAATTTATGTGTTTGCCACTCTCTAATGGGATTTCGAAAACTTGAGGCGATGGGCTAGTAAACTGCTGTACGTTTGACGGGAATTGGAAGCTCCGGGGCCAATGCTGAGGCTGATCTAAAGGACTCCAATTCCAAACGACGTCGATATTGGCTTTCGCCAATCGCTCAAGTTCGCCATCGAGGAATCTATAATCAGAAGGACAAGCCATGTCGGGGGCTAAGGTGTTACCGGCATTGACCAGAACATCTACCTGCTCTTGGATTGCAAAATCGACGACGCGGCGCACGGCATCCCGAGGCGCATTAGCCAACCGGTCTATCGACGATGGGCTTACTCGAATAATCCCCTCGCAAACTTCGTGTAGCCGCCAATCGGCGGTAAACAGTATTCGGGCTGTGTTAGAACCCACCTGTAGTGATCCTTGTCTGACTTTGACTCTATTTTCACTCCAAACACAGAGTATTTGGGTTAAGGAAGTCTACAGGAATTCGCAAAGTTAATAAATGTTGATTTACTTTGGAGGGGGCGTTGCCCCGATCGCTCGTCGGTAGCGTTGAATGTTCGTCGTTTCGATCGTATTGTTCCCCTTGAGAGATAATACGTAGCGACTAAGATCCCGTAATTGCGTGTCAGTAAGCGTTGGGCTGCCTGGCATCTTAGTGCCAGCAATGCCGAGGCGGATTGTCCTGGCTACGTCCAGACCCTCGGATCCGTATTTGTAAGATTCCTGTACCAAATCTCGAGCGAACGCCGGATATCCGAATTCGCCCGTAAGGTCGATTCCTTTGCTCCCACGGCCATCATTACCATGACATTTGTGACAATTCTGTGTTTGGTATAGGACTTTTCCTTGATTCAGATCCCCGTCGCTAACCTTCTGGTTTGGGAGTAACCATTTGGGTCCGGCTGCAGTTTGTTGGGACAAGTACGACGCCAGAGCTGGATTAGGCGAAGAATTGGCGGGTGGTCCCGTGGTATTTTCCTCGGTGGCATCAGAAACCGCCGCATGAAACCGTTCACGGGCTCCCTCAAGTCGGAACGCCAACACATCCTGAACGACTTCATCTAGTTGATCCGCTGTCAAATTCCTCCAACCGTTCATGCTGGAGTTGTTGATGCCGTTCTTAACGACGTGCAAGATATCGCTTGGTGACGCGACGCGATTAACGGATGTAGCGTACTGAAGTGGGCTAGCGCGAAAGTCTCGTGGTTTGGGGAAAAGAAATCGAGAGGCCTTTCCGAAACCATCGCCTTTCAATCCATGGCATGCCGAACAGAAATTACGATAGGTAGTACTTGGCTGGT
>CALKCC010000331.1 GCA_938082855.1 uncultured Pirellulaceae bacterium
AACCAAATCGTTCGACTCCACTGGATCCTTTGGTTTGGGCGTGTACAGCAAACCGGTCAGCGACTGCTTCCCTAATCCCTGACCTTCGATCTGAGCTTCCAGTGTGTTATGTGCACTACCGTCGAAATACTCGATGACTAATTCGTGTTCTCCGGCAGTCAAATTCGCTTTGGCATTCTTAAACTGATGTGGATGGATGCCATCAACGATAACGATTTGTTTTCCATCGATGAGCAATCTGGAACCGTCATCACTGCCCAGGTGAATCGTGTATTCACCTGTTTTGGGGATCACTAAGGTCCCGCTAAACACGATGCCGAAGTTGTCTGTTCGACTTCCTAGTGTGACGCCAAACCCGGAAGTTGCTCCTTCAAGCTTAGGCTCTAGCTTGCTGAAATCGGGGAGTTTGCTCCAGTTGCCTTCGTAGTATTTGAATTTCAAATTATCCGGAAGCTTGAGATCCCGTAATAAAAACGAAGCGATCTCCTTAGCTTCATTATCGTTGAGGTTCAGCGACGGCATGCGCCCCGATGGCCGAGTCTGATGTGGATTTTGGAGGAATTGAGAGAGGCTTGTGAGCGTATATTTTTTACTCAATTCGGGAAAAGCAATACTGGCACCAATTGTCTGCTCATCACCCTCCTGCGGATTATGACAGGCCAAGCACCCAAACGTATTAAAGTGCGTTCGTCCTTTGTTTACATCGCCGGGGCTAATTGCTGAATCATTCACGGCACCGGTCGAGGCCAAGAAATGTGTCAACTCTTCGACCACTTTCTGTTTAGCCTTAGCATCCAATTCGGCCAGCACATCGGGCATGGTAGTACCAGGTTTGGCACCGTGTGGATTCTCCAAAAATGACTTGATAAATCCACTCCGAATGCGACTTCCGACATCACTAAGAACAGGTGCCGTCTTCACCGAGACAGCTGACTGCAGGGATTCGCCTGGCTGATGACAGGAGACGCAATTCAATTCTCCAAGCAGCAGTAATCCGGCTTCCACCGACGGATCCTCACCCTGAGAATAAAAACGCTCATAGCCGGGAATGACCGGATGCTGGGCGGATAATAACGATGGCAAAAAAAATGTCAGGGCAATACAAGTACGGCGAAGCATCGATCTCTCAGTGTTCATACAACAGCCAGTCACCAAGGAGGTATCCCCAGATGGTGACCAACGACAAAAATAGTCGGTTAGATTCAAAAGGAAATTCGAATTTCATTTGACCTGCAGGGCATTCAACCCGATTTCCAACTCATGGTTATAGCCGGTTTACCCTCTCTGATGCAAACTAACTTCGATAGAAGAAAGTCGCATTACCCCCATAGCTGAAACAATGGATGTGGGTGAAGATAGAGAAGTCTAAAATTGACACGAGCACAGTAAAAACCTCTTAATACGAAAGACCAATTCGCCATGGAGATGGACAAGCTTGTTTCCCTTTGTAAACGCAGAGGATTTCTATTTCAGTCGAGTGAAATCTATGGAGGCATCCAGGGATTTTGGGACTATGGGCCTTTGGGCGTTGAGCTAAAACGCAATATCAAAGACGCCTGGTGGCGGGACATGGTTTCTGGCCATGATGAATTAACCCAACAGCAGGGAGCTCCAAGCACTTATGAAATGACCGGGCTCGATTGCACGATTATCATGCATCCGAGCGTTTGGAAATCCTCCGGTCACTATGATCTATTTCATGACTTCATGGTGGACTGCCGACAGACCAAAAAGCGATACCGACACGATCAGGTTCGTGGACGCTGGGTGAAAGCCAAAGATCAACGGATTTTCGTCGCGACGATTGCAGAAACTTCCGAAGAAGACGAAGACACTCAACGTCGGGCACTCAAATTCTTCAACCTCCGCAATAAACACATCGATCAACTCGAATGGGACGGAGGTTACCTGAACCTGACTGAAATTGAAGATCTAGCTCAGGTACTCGGTCCGGATGCCAAAGAACTCGGCACGCTAACCGAACCGCGTGAATTCAACCTGATGTTTAAGACTTTCGTCGGAGCATTGTCCGGCGAAGAGGGAGCTGCATTCCTCCGTCCGGAAACCGCACAAGGGATTTTCGTGAACTTCAAAAATGTGCTCGACAGCACTCGAGTTCGTATCCCATTTGGCATTGCTCAGGTCGGTAAAAGCTTCCGTAACGAAATCACTCCTCGTAACTTTACGTTTCGTTCTCGCGAATTCGAACAAATGGAAATCGAATTCTTCTGTCATCCCGATAGTTCCCAGGATTGGTATCAGTACTGGCGTGATCGCCGTATGAAGTGGTACACCGATCTGGGATTGTCCAATGAACGTTTGATCCTGCGTGAACATGACGAAGATGAACTCAGTCATTACTCCACCGGCACAGCCGATATCGAATACCAATTTCCATTCCTACCGGAAGGGGAATATGGCGAATTGGAAGGGATCGCTCATCGTGGTGACTTCGACCTGCGAAGTCATATGGAAGGAAAGCTGGATCCCAACACCAATCCTTTGGAAGTGGAATTAAACGAACATGGCAAACCCAAACACCGTGGGTCAGGCAAGGACTTGACCTACCGGGATGACCTGAATGGTGAACGATACACTCCTCACGTCATTGAGCCATCTGCTGGTGCGGATCGAGCCACACTTGCCTTCCTTTGCGAAGCCTACACCGAAGACGAACAGCCGGATGAAAACGGAAAAATGCAGCGGCGGGTAGTAATGAAACTTCACCCCCGAATCGCACCGATCAAGGCCGCCGTCTTCCCGCTTGTGAAAAAGGACGGCATGCCGGAGATCGCCAAAAAGATCTATGCTGACTTAAAGCCATTTTTCAATGTCTTCTATGACGAAAAGGGCGCTGTTGGTCGGCGATATCGACGTCAGGATGAAGCAGGAACGCCGTATTGCATTACCGTCGACGGACAAACCATGGACGACGGTACGGTCACCATTCGAGACCGCGACTCGTTAGAGCAGGTTCGTGTGGCCGTTGAAGATGTGGTCGAAGAAATTCGCCGTCGACTTGCCTAGTCGAATGGCGCCCCGCCTAGTCGACTGAGAACAGGCTTTCCTCAAACCAATCTACGTACAAACGGGCTACTTACAACCAGACTCGTTGTGGACACGATTGGATAACGCACGAAAAAGCCCCGAGCTTTCCGAATCCGGATAGCTCGGGGCTATTTTTTCTGGCTATTGCCTGACTTCCAGATCGTCAGACGTTCACAATACTTTGCAAACCGCTGAAGAGGCTTTACTCTTCTGTCGCTTCTTCCTCAGCTTCTTCCTCAGCTTCTTCCTCGGACTCTTCTGCTGACTCTTCTTCGATCGCTTCCTGCGTGGTATCGACAGGCGTCTCGTCAGTGTCTTCTTCCGATTCAACCGGAGCTGGTGTTTCAGTGGTTTCGGTCACTTCAGCCGTCTCAGCTTCTTCGGCAGGAGCCTCCGCTTTCAGAGGTTCAACCGATTCGGGAGTGTCTCCCAAAAGCGTTCGGTCCTGACGCAAGAAACGAACCAACAATTCGATTTCATCTTGCGTTAGCAGCTTCGTGGCGTCGCTGTGGAATGCAGGCATTCGATCGTTCGCTGTGCCCCAGTCTTCGCTGTAAACTTCATTTGGATTGGAGATCATCGTGGTTAACCATTCGCTCGACGCGTAGTTATCCAGTGTGAACACATACCCAAATTCATTCTCTTTGTAGTTATGACAGCCAACACATCCGAGCGTATCATCGTTCAGGTGATTTATCCCAGACTCGATTTTGTCCTGATTTCCGGCGTAATCGAGATATGGCAGCTTGGCTTCAGCAGCTAATGCCCAGGATACCTGTTCAATCGTTTCCTTCAGACCAGCTTTGTCTTCATCCGTTTCAGCTTCGGCCCACATCGTATCTCTTACATGAGCCACCATCTCACCTTCAGCGTGACTGGTGTTACCGAAATACTTCGGACTTGTAATGCCGCCCTCTTCACCGTTGAGCAATCCCTGAATCCAATCCGGCGATCCGAAACCGTAAAGGTCAGGAGCTCCCATCGGACCTTCTGCATTGGCATCGATTTCCGGGCCAGCGATAGCCAGGTGAGCATTTTCACCTGTCGCGTTGTAAGCATGACAACTGGCACATTGACGGCGGAATAACCGTACCCCCATGGTGTATGGGTCACGCTGCTGCAATGCCAGAGGACCTTCTAGCGGAATACCGTAGTCTTCCACTAATTCCTGAATCAAACGAAACTCTGTATTTGCTCGTTCAACTTCAGCATGGTACTTTGCGGCCTTCTTATAGGCTGCCGAATCAACATCCTGTTCGTTGTAAATGTTGTAGTTATCTTCCATATGAGCTTCATAGGTCAGATACCCGGCTCCTCCTACTAAGGCGGCGATGAGCAGCACATTGAAGGCATGGCCAACTTTAATACGAGCAATGAAAGGCATCAGGAACATAAAGCCGAACACGACGCCAGGGAAGACGATCGCTCCGACAAATTCGTTATTCCATCCCATACTCCCGTCGAAATACTTAAGCATTTGGAAGAGGAACAAGAAGTACCATTCCGGACGCGCTGCACCGTACGGTTCAGTCGGTTCGGCCGGTGGTCCCAGTTCAGCAGGGTGAATAATCGCTACATAAACGACTAAACCAAAGAGCAGGGCACATGCCACTCCGTCCTTGAGCACCTGCATTGGCCAGAACATCTGGTCAGCACGTTTCTTAGAACTGTGCGCCGTAATCCCGTGCTTGCGAAACATTGCCAAGTGTAAAACCAAAAAGCCCACCAACAAGCCCGGCAGTACGCCAGCGTGCAGAGCAAAGAATCGAGTTAGAGTAAAGTGGCCGTACTCGTTTCCACCGACGACAATTTTTTGGATATAGCCACCGACAACCGGAGGTAATGCTGCTAATTCTGTTGCAACTTTGGTCGCCCAATAACCTTTTTGATCCCAAGGTAATAAGTATCCAGTTAAGCCCAATGCCAACGTGATCTTCATCAGCACTAATCCGAGCCACCAGTTAAACTCCCGCGGCTTCACGTAGGCTTTCTCGATGACCACCTGGAGAATGTGAATAGGTAGCAACACCACCATGGCTTGTGCCATCACATGGTGAATCCCTCGTAAAAGAGCACCACCTTCCATGTTGTAAGTGATGTAGTAAACACTGGCCCAGGCGTTTTGACTCCCGGCACTATAGTTCATCCACAGGAAGATCCCTGTGATGGCCTGTGTCATAAAGGCGAAAACCAACATACTTCCAGAGACGTAACGCCACTTGGCACCGCCTGGAATGTTTTCGTAGAGGGCTTCTTCCAGTGAATCCTGGATTCCGGTGCGGGAATCAACCCATTTATATAACTTGCCAAACATGTTCAGAATTATCTCGTTATCTGTTTAAGAGCTTATGTTGTCATCAAGACCAAAGAACCGCGAGCAGCTTACTTAGCCACTTTGTCATGTCGCCCGGTATAGTAGTCTTCGTATTTCACAAACACGGTATTGGTTGCCTCATCCACTTTGATTTCCAAAGTATCCAAGGGACGGGGACTGGGATTGGTGGACCCACCATTTTCCAACTTCGAGCCATCTAGATTGAAGGAGCTATTGTGACAGGGGCAATGATAAGCATTGCTGTCCTGTTCATACGCCACACTACAACCGGCATGAGGACAGGTCGTGTGATAGCAGCTAATGTCACCCGCTTCATTTTTCTGTAAGTAAACAGCTCCTAACGCCTGATCTTTCATGAAATTCCAGGCGTCCAGTTTGTCTGCGACGATGGTGAATCTTCGCGGCACATCCGTGGCGATCTCATCGACCGAGGCTACTCGGAAAAAACCGGGGTCGGAACTGCCGCCATCGCGTTCTTTGCGAGGCATTTGTTTCTTGCGTAGTGGTTCCATAATGAATGTGTAGAGTCCCACACAAACCGGACCAACGCCGATAACAGCCCCTACAGCGGCAGCTAACCAGGCAGAAAAAGAACCAAAGAAGCCACGTCGTGACTCTTTAGCAGTGCTATTGTTCGTTTCACTCATTGATTTACTGTTCCCACAAAAGCTAGCAATAAAGCAGCTTCTTCATTTGGATATAAATACAGTTCAGCTCCAAGCACTCTTTGGAGAGCTTGCCTGGAGTATCAGGTCACCGGGCGGGTATTGGCAGACCTTCAATTAAGGCGGGCTGGTGCCAGTTCGAACCAACTGGACTAGTCTACGTGCTTCTGTCAACGCACTTCTATCAACGTGAACTAGCCAATGGATACATTCCGGAATCATTGGTATCGACTAAACCTCGGCGAAATCACCACTCTTGGGTCATTCGAAGGGATTAAACCGACTCTATCGATTATTGCAACTTGGCAATCATTGCGTCAAGGAGCCTATTCCGACTGTCTTCTAAACTACCTTCAATTCCAGCACCGGCAGCTGCCTTATGACCGCCGCCCCCGAATTGCCTTGCTAATTCACTACAATCAAGCTCACAGCGGCTACGGAAACTGACTTTGTAGACATCTGGAGTCTGTTCAACCAGAATCATTGCCGCATCTGTCCCTTTGATTGTTAGGCAGAGATTCACCAGATCTTCCGTGTCACTGGCTACGGCTCCTGTTTCCTCAAAATCACTCAACAGAATATGTGTATGAGCCAGACGTCCATCCAACTCAACACGAACACGCTCTAAAACCGTTCCGCGTAATCGCAAACGTCCGAGTGTCTCTTGCTCATAAAGTTGCCCGTAAATCTCCGCTGGACTTGCTCCGGCCTCGATCAATCGGGCTGCGAGTTGGTATGTACCCGCACCGGCTGAACCAAAACGATACCAACCAGTGTCCGTGGCAACGGCCGCAAACAGTGGCCGAGCCATCCGGCTCGTCCAGGTCACTCCCAACGCATCAGCGGCATCCGCCACGAGCTTTCCAGCAGCCTCGGCCGTCGTATCCTTGAAGAATGTTGCTCCCAAGTCGTCTTCACCTTGATGGTGATCCACCACAATCAAGGGAATGTCCATCGACTTGATGACATCCCCCATCGCTCCCAGTTGGGCCCAGGCACTCGTATCCAACACCATGTGAATATCACGATCCTGCAGATCTTCCAACTGCACATCGACGCCAATGGCCTTGATCCTGTTTTCCGGGTCGATAAACGCCAGGTTGGGAGGTGTCGACTGTCCATTAACGATGATGACATCCTTGCCAAGTTGTTCAAGAATATCCATCATTCCCAAGACACTTCCTAAAGCATCACAATCAGGTCGAATGTGACTCGTGAGGATAAATCTCTCGTGAGACTGAATGACTTCGACAAACTTTTGCCAATCAACGGCCATAGGGCATCCTTACAATTCTTCTTTGCACTCAATGTAAAATCAAAAATCCATCAACTCAGTAGAACCTAACGAAAGAAGACTGAAAAGTGCGGCGCATCTAATCAAAACCAAGTATTTGACTTCGTGCTACCGAGTTGCAACTTACTAAAATTCAGCGACAATCTTTCGAGCTTGTTCCACGTCGACAGCAAGTTGTTGCTGCAGATCCTCGACAGATTCAAACGAGACCGTCCCTCGCAATCGGCTCAACATATCTACTTCCATGACCTGTCCATAGAGATTGCCATCAAAGTCGATAACATGGACTTCAAATTTCTGGTCATCCTCAGAAAACGTAGGGTTACCTCCCACGTGAATCGCCGCGGGGAGAGAAATCGAATCCGTCATTGCAATACCTGCGTACACACCCGGCGCCGGAATCAGCGTGTCGATGGCATCCAGATTAGCTGTTGGAAACCCGATAGCATTTCCTCTATTCATGCCATGAGTCACCATGCCTCGCAGGCGGTAGGGACGAGTTAACTGACGACGGGCTGTATCCACATCCCCGCTGGCCACGGCCTTACGGATACGACTGCTCGATACATAATCGCTGGACTCCAACAACGGCTCGACGACTTTCAATTCAACTTGATGCTGTAAACACAGCTCGGTTAGCACGTCAATCGTTCCTTTACGGCCTTTACCGAAGGCAAAATTCGGACCTTCAACTAATGCTTTCGCTCCAAGTGCTTCCACAATAATCTTTTGGAAGAATTCCTTCGGAGTGAGATCCAGCAGGGCGCGATCTGTTGGGTACACAACCGTAGCGTCCACATCCAACTCACTAAGCAGCATCGCCTTACGGGAAGTCCAGGTAAGAGGAGGCGGAGTTAATTCCGGTCGCAGTAGCCGCACAGGATGAGGATCGAATGTAAACACAATGGCAGGACCGCCGTGCTTGCTTGCCAGTGACTTCAATTCACTGATCAACCGCGCGTGCCCTTGATGAACACCATCAAAATTACCAATCGTGACAGCACCGCCCCGTAGGGTTGCATCCAGTTCTGCCAAAGTCCGTACAAGTCTCATCTATTGCATACCTTGGTACTGTTGAAAAGCCGCGGGTAAATATTCGATGAGGTCGGTCGCAATCAAAGACAATTCACCAATGTCTTCGACCGCCAGATCCCCAGCCAGCCCGTGCAAATAAGCACTCAACAACGCTCCATGGACAGGGCTAAACTGTTGAGCCAAAATCGCTGCAACAATTCCGGTCAAAACATCACCGCTACCTGCGGTCGCCATCCCCGGATTCCCCGTGGAATTATAAAACGCATCCATTCCATCGGTCACCAGCGTCTCGCTTCCCTTGAGTAGCAGAGTGACTTGATAATCCGCCGCTAGTTGATTTGCCAGACGTTCCTGAGCTTCTCGCGTCTCAGGCCAATCAATACTCAACTTATGGGCCAGCCGTTTCAGTTCTCCTGGATGAGGTGTGAGTACCCGCGGACCGGCTGCATCTTGCAGTGACTGTAGATTATTCAACCCATCTGCATCGATCACCATCGGGCCATCGTATTCACGATACAACTCGGTCACCAATGCCTGCCCTGACTCACTCTGTCCCATCCCTGGGCCAATCGCTAGAACATCATATTTCCCCAACCCCTCGACTGCGACGTTGAGCTGTTCAGCACTAACTGCCATGCGGCCCTGTGGGTCCTCTTCCACG
This sequence comes from uncultured Pirellulaceae bacterium, assembly GCA_938082855.1. Taxonomy (GTDB): domain Bacteria; phylum Planctomycetota; class Planctomycetia; order Pirellulales; family Pirellulaceae; genus UBA721. The sequence goes on from CALKCC010000331.1 coordinate 9,039, forward strand.
CCGACGGTCATATAGCATGGATTATAGTTAGCCACGACACTTTGAGCTGACTTAGCTGTCGCCACACTAACCAGTCCCGCTCCGCTCCTCAAAGCCGCGGAAGCAGCCATGGCAATAGCTCCGGACATATTCCGACAACCACCGATAAACAGGAGTCGGCCATAGTCGCCTTTATGACTGTCGGCTGGACGCGATTCTATTTCTGGCATGCCACTCACGCCTGTGGCTCCTGACTCTCGACCTGCGTTTGCTGTTCCGGAGACTGCTTTAGTCGTCGAAGCATCACGCCGGCGTTGTACGCGGCTTTGAAACCAGCATCAACGTTTGCTACCAGAACATTGGAGGCACAACTGTTTAACATTCCCAACAACGCTGTCACTCCACCAAAGGCCGTACCGTAACCGACGCTTGTGGGAACGGCAATCACAGGACAATCAACATAGCCGCCCACCACACTGGGAAGCGCACCTTCCAAACCTGCAGCAACAATCAGTACATCTGCCGCACGCAGACGATCCACCTGAGCAACCAGGCGATGAGGACCGGCCACTCCAACGTCCTCTATGCACTCGTAGGTAATTCCCATCCAACGCAAAGTCTCTACAGCTTCCTGAGCCACCGATAGATCACTTGTACCTGCTGAAATGACCAAGACGCGACCGGGAATGGAAGGCCCCCCTTCGCTTAGATCCCAACGCAGAACGCGAGCCACGTCGTTATAGACGACACCATCAAGTTGCGCCGTGATGACAGCTGCTTTCTCTGATGAAATACGGGTCGCCAAAGATGGCTGACCATTGTCGTGTTGAGCTTGCATCGTGGCGGCAATCGTCGCCGCCGTCTTGTTTTCTCCATAAATCACTTCGGGAAATCCACAGCGTTGCTGTCGATCCAGGTCCAGCGTGACGCCAGGAACGTCTACAACTGCCTGTCTGGCAGCAGTAATCTTTTCTCCCGCTGACTCGACCGACAACTCACCCTGTGAAACCAGCTCCAGCAGCCGATTTAATTCAGCAAAATCCATGAGGTAATTCCAGACCCAACTCTATTCATGTGACGTAACTAATGAAGAAACTCTGTGTGGGTTTAGTATAAGCAGAGGAAATGATTCTGAGCATTAGTGTAATTAGCTATCGCTTAACTAATGTCAGAACCGACATTACTAAATAGTTTTCTACAGTGACCAATCCAATTTGTCGTCGACGATGAAACGAATCGCTAATTTCATACCCTCATTGAGCGGAGGTGGAGCAGAACGAGTTGTTATCAACTTGTTAAGTGCCTTTCCACGCAACGAAGTCACTCCCATATTGGTAACCGGCACCGCTACTGGCCCATTTTCCAATCGCATCCCTGACGATGTTGAAGTCATCGACCTCAAAACGCCGCATATGCGTAAGGCAGCCGGACCTCTCAGAAAACTGATGAACGAACAGCGTTTGGATCTACTGATCTCCCATTTAAGTCATGCCAATATTGCTACGTTGAGAGCCGCAAAACGTGCCAAACACAAACCGACCATTGCGTTGGTCGAACACATGACGATGTCGGCGTATCAAGGAGAACGTTGGCGAGATCGTCTCATTCGACCGTTGGCAAAACGCCTCTACCCTCAAGCTGACCACATCATTAGCGTCTCCAATGCCGCGGCGCGTGACTTGGAATCAGTTCTTGCTCTACCGCATGACTCGGTTAAGACAATTTACAATCCGGTAGTCAGCCCTGAACTGCTTTCACTAGCCGAAAAAAACATCTCTCATCCTCTCGCAGAATTCGACGGCAAATTAATTCTAGGAGTGGGGCGACTAAGTGAACAAAAAGATTTCTCAACTCTGATCCAGGCATTTGCCAAACTCAACCAACAAGACGCCAACTGCCATCTCGCCATCCTCGGCACAGGAGAACAGCAGGAAAAACTGCAAACTTTGATCACTCGTTTGCAATTAACTGACATCGTGACGCTAGTCGGATTCCAGGAAAACCCGTATGCCTGGATGCGTCGAGCTGACTTATTCGTCTTATCAAGTCGCTGGGAGGCATTGCCGACAGTACTAATCGAAGCCATGGCATGTGGAACCAACGTTGTGGCAACCGACTGTCCTTCCGGTCCCCAAGAGATTCTGGGAAAGGAATTCAGTCAGCATCTTGCGCCGGTTGGCGACGCGACCGCATTAGCTGACCAGATGCGTATGGCCATCGCTCACCCGATCTCTGCTAAACGGCTAACTGACTCTAGTCAGAGATTCAGCTTTCAGCAGGCTGCTTCCCAATACAGCGATCTTATCTAAACGCGATCGTGACCTACTTCAGTCCATCTGGATCTGACTCCGGTGTCTAACACAAAAGTTCAGCATCGGATCAGATGCACTAATGAGACGAACTGGGGGAACAACTCCCTTCCAGCGGCACTTGTCAGGTTAAACAAGGGCAATCACAATAGGGTGATAATCCGAGCAATGGTTTGCTCGGCAAACCAGTAGCTCAACCATTTCTCCGTTCCCATTGAAAGACCAATTGCAATGCCAAGCTGCGTACTAGCCTATTCAGGCGGACTAGATACTTCCGTAATTCTTGGGTGGCTTCAAGATCAGGGATATGACGTGCACTGTGTGTATGTCGACCTGGGACAACCTTGTGAAGATCGTGAAGCGATCATGCAAAAAGCCCATGACTGTGGTGCAGTCAGTGCTCGGTTAGTCGACGTCCAGGAAGAACTATGTCGCGACTTTGCTTTTCCTGTTCTTCAATGGCAGGCTAAATACGAAAGCATTTATCTGTTAGGGACTTCCATCGCTCGGCCGTTGATTTCCAAAGTCTGTCTGGAAGTCGCACGTGAAGTGGGTGCCGAAGCTTATGTCCATGGAGCCACGGGCAAAGGAAATGATCAGTGCCGATTCCAACTCGCCGCAGAAGCGCTCGATCCTAATGTGAAAATGATCGCTCCTTGGCGTATTAAAGAGTTTCGGGAATTATTCCCTGGGCGAACTGAGATGATCGCCTATTGTGAAAGCAAGGGAATTCCAGTCAAGGCATCGGTCTCCAAACCGTACAGTTCGGATGAAAACTGCTTACATATTAGTTACGAAGCAGGGGACTTAGAGGATCTGGAAATCAATGGCGTCGACGTCGTCGATTTTGGCATGGGCGTTTCTCCTCAGGATGCTCCTGATGAAGTTGAAAAAGTGACGATCCAAATTGACAAGGGTGTACCGGTCGCCGTCAACGGTGAACAACTCTCGCCACTGGGTATTGTCAAAACATTGAATGATATCGGGGGACGCAATGGCGTCGGGAGAATCGACATGGTGGAAAACCGGTTCGTCGGCATGAAAAGCCGAGGAGTCTACGAATCCCCAGGCATGACCGTTCTTTACGATGCGTTGCTTGTACTCGAACAGCTCACAATGGACCGAGACTTATGTCACCTGAGAGATCGTCTTAAAGCCGAGGTGGCAGAGATGGTTTATTACGGGCATTGGTACTGTGCACGTATGGATGCACTACTTGCCTTTAACGAATCTGCGATGCAGCACGTTACCGGTGAGGTCACTTTGGGACTTTACAAAGGCAACATCATCGTCGAAAGCAGAAAGAGCCCGAACAGTCTCTACGACGAAGGCATTGCAACCATGGAAGGTGGTGGGTCGTACAATCAGGACGACGCGGAAGGATTCCTGCGAATCATGGGCTTGCCTTACCGAGTCCAGGGACGAATTACTCCTCGCGATTATTAATCGAGTCAGTATTCAAATCTGAAGCAAACTGAAATAAAAGCGGGCGACGTTGAAGTTCAACGTCGCCCGCTTTTTGTTTCACGATGGCAAGTGAATTTACAGACCGAGAATTGGAGCTGCAGCTCCGTCCATCAATTCACCGATATCCGCTCCTGAAGACTGAGTCACGACAATGTAGTCACCGTTATGTAGAGCATAGTCATTTAAAGGATCGACGCGGCGATATTCAGCGTCAAATTCAACATCCAGCGGTAGGAATCGTCGTGGATCTTTCGTAGGTCGTTTTAACTTGACGTGCATATGATCGAAAGATTCCAACGCCTTGGACTGCCTCAACGCATCCTGAACGCAAATTCCCTGCTGTAGTGGCAAGCGTAAGCGTGTTCGTGCACCGAAAGCATTTCGCAATTCAACGGTGTAGCTACCATTGGGATCTTGCGGAGTGACAAATCCAGTTTGAGCAACAGCCTGCTGCATCATGGTTTGCTGTTGAGCAACCAACTGCTGAGGCGTTTGCATCCCACTGTTTTGGTTTGCCAAATTGCATCCACTTAACAACAGTACGATGGCTGAGAAATACAGAATTCTCAAGGAGCGGCTTTGGATCGATTTCATGGGGATTTATTCCCTTGGGGTGAGAGAATAGGACGTTGTTATTGGGGGGGAGTTAGCGACACATTTTCAAAACAGAAAATCCGTCAGTAGCTCGCGAATCGTCCGGTTTCAGGGCGTTCTTGAGACGATTTATCAAAAAAGAACGAAACAATCGACTCTCCGTACAATTCAATTGTTCTCAGACACGCCTTTGACTGTTAGAATCGCTCGGAAGGCTCATCGTAGATTTATAAAGGGGCATGATGAAAGTGGCTGCAACGGATTCAGCAGTAAACATTTCACCAGTACCTGACACGTGGCAACGTCGTCACTTACTGGGGCTCGAAGCATTGTCCAAGGAAGACATTCTCACGCTTCTCCATACAGCAGTTGAACTCAAGGCAGCGACCGGAGGATGTAAGGACAAACTCTCCATTCTCAGCGGCAAAACCGTCGCCAATATGTTCTTCGAGAATTCAACCAGAACTAGAAACAGCTTCAGTCTGGCCGCCCGACGATTGGGAGCGGACACCGTTGAGTTTTCTGCCAGCAGCAGTAGCCTTAGTAAGGGCGAGACGCTGATTGATACGGCTAAGACGATCGAAGCGATGAACGTGGACGCGATGGTCGTACGACACAGCACGCCAGGCAGTCCCCACCTGCTATCTCAAAACGTAGGCTGCAGCATCCTGAATGCCGGAGATGGCCCTCACGAGCACCCGACCCAGGGCATGCTCGACATCATGACGATCTATGAACAACGGGGCTCACTCGAAGGTCTGACCGTCGCGATGGTTGGCGACATTACCTACAGTCGCACCGCGCGTTCCAACATCTGGGGGCTGAAGAAACTCGGAGCCCACGTCATCGTCTGCGGTCCCTCGACACTGGTCTCCAAAGCCTGGGAGGAATTTGGCGTCGAGGTATCCCATAGTCTTGATGACATCATCCCACGATGCGATGTTTTGAATTTATTACGCATCCAGTTTGAACGCCAATACACACGACCATTCCCTTCGGTCCGGGAATACGCATTTCTTTATGGAATGAATAAACGACGAATGGAGCAGGCTAAGGACGACATTTTAATCATGGCTCCGGGGCCGATTAACCGCGGTGTGGAAATCACTCCGGATGTTGCCGACGGTCCTCATTCAGTCATCCTGCATCAGGTCACCAATGGCATCGCCGTGCGAATGGCGGCACTCTACTTAACGACCACAGCCAATCAGAGGGAAGGGTAGAGAATCCAATATGAGTAGCCTCCTTATTCGTAATGGCCGAATCATTGACCCAAGTCAAAGCCTCGACGAGATCACCGACCTGCTAGTCGACCAGGGAAAAATCATCGCCATTGGTCCCGACGCAACAAACGCGACAGACGTAACTCAGGAAATCGACGCCACAGGACTCATCGTCGCTCCGGGACTGATTGATATTCATGTGCAATTGCGTGAACCGGGATTCGAGGAAGACGAAACGATTGAAACCGGAACGGCCGCAGCCATTGCCGGAGGATTCACGTCGATCGCCTGCCTTCCGAATACGTCACCGGTTACAGACACTCAGGCTCAGGTACAGTTCATTCAGCAAAAGGCTCGCCAGGCAGATAATTGCCACGTTTTTGCCATTGCTTGCGTTAGCAAGAACCGTGAGGGACAGGAATTAGCCGAAATGGGAATCCTCACCCAGGCCGGCGCGGTTGCATTTAGTGATGCCCCAAAACCTCTGCAAAAAACCGATCTCTTCCGGCGTGCGCTCGAATACAGTCGCATGTTCGACGTCCCAATTTTGGACCATCCGGAAATGCCCGAATTGTCCCAAAGCGGGATCATGCATTCCGGTGCAATTTCCATGGTGTTAGGACTTTCTGGAATTCACCCTGACAGTGAAGAATTAGCCACCGGTCGAGATTTGCGTTTGGCCGAAACGACCGGAGCCCGCCTCCATCTCATGGACATTTCCACCGAAGGCAGCGTTGAATTAATCCGGCGAGCTAAAGGCAGAGGCGTCAATGTCACCAGTGAAGTTTGCATCGCCAATCTAATGCTTACAGACGAAGTGATGCGTACCTTTGATTCAAACTACAAAGTGAATCCTCCGCTTCGTTCTCAGGCACATATCGATGCTTGTGTTGCTGGATTACAGGATGGCACCATTGATGTCATTACCAGTGGACATGCTCCTCGTGCCTCAGAAAAGAAAATGACTGAACTGGACCGAGCACCATTCGGGATGAGCCAACTGGAAATTACTCTGGGACTGGCCATCACCAACCTGGTCACGCCAGGGCATCTGGACTTTCCAACACTCATTGCCAAGTTAGCAACCAATCCTGCCCGAGCACTCAAACTCGATAAAGGAACGCTGGCCATTGGAGCTGATGCTGACATCACTCTGATTGACCCAGAGGCCGCTTGGGAAGTGGATCCGACTACCTTTGAATCCCTGAGCACGAATACTCCGTTTGCAGGCATGCCACTAACCGGCCGCGCCAGCACGGTCATCGTCGGTGGAATTGTTAAGCTTCAACGGTAATACGAGGGAGCCTTGTGAATTCTAAAAACAACCTTCCTCAATCCAAGTCGCCACTGTTCCTCATCGATGGATACAACCTCTGGTGGGCGTCGGAGGATATCGGCCCGGACAACGAGACCGGCACGCTGGAAGGAGCCAGGCAAAGTCTAATACAGTGGCTGCTCGACACACTGACTGCGGAGCTAGCTAAAAAAACCGTTGTGGTTTTTGATGCCAAAAAACCACCTGCCAATCGCACCAGCCTATTTAACTATCAAGGGTTATTAGTTCACTTTGCCGTCGGCTATCCAGACGCAGACTCGCTGATGGAATCTTACATTGATGTACATACCGCCCCAAAGAATCTGACAGTCGTTTCGAGTGATCATCGGGTTCAGCGAGCGGCGAAACGTCGACGTGCTCAGGCCATCGATAGTAACGTTTGGTATCAGCGAATTAATCATGAGATGAAGGCTAAACGGACTGCTCAAAAGACAGATCGCTCAAAACCCAATCAGAAATTGGAAGAGTTCGAGGTGAATGCCTGGCTACAGAACTTCGGCTTAGGGCAACAGGGCGCTAGTGAGGCATTACAACAAGAGATCGAGCAAGAGCTTAAGAATTCACATAAAAAGAAGCGTTCCGGTCGCTAGGGTAGAAAAGATCCACGCGGCAAATGACGATCTATCTGAAATTGCACAGAATTGGCACTAAAAAGATCGTGACAAATACTCTACACTCTACGGTTTACCAACGTATTACAGGCCGCAACACTCTGTGTATCAACCGGCCTCCAACCCTTTCATTAGCGGCATTTAGAAATTCATGAGCTCTTCAACACTAGCCGACATCCGCAAGAAAGTCGAAAACGGTGACCGTCTATCACTCGATGATGGGCTGTTCCTTTATCAGGATGACACGCCACTGCAGGAAGTAGGTGAACTGGCGAACATTGTGAGAGAACGGGTCAATGGGAACGTTGCGTACTACAATATCAACACGCACTTAAACCCCACAAACGTCTGCGTTTATCGCTGTAACTTCTGTGCCTTCCGTGCCGATCTACGTTCCGAACGTGGGTACGTTATGAGTGATGAGCAGATTCTTCAGCGGGGGGCCGAAGCGGTTGCCAACGGTTGTACTGAAATGCACATCGTCGGCGGTCTACACCACAAGAAGGACTACGACTGGTATGTCGATATTGTCCGAATTTTGCACGAAGCTCACCCCACGCTTCACCTTAAGGCATGGACCGGAGTCGAAATCAACTGGTTTGAACATCTGACTAAAAAATCGGTTCGCGAGATACTCGAGGACTTACAGGAAGCCGGATTAGGAAGTATGCCAGGGGGTGGAGCTGAGATTTTCCATCCGGAAGTTCGAGACCAGATTTGCGAACACAAAGCAGATACTGGAAAGTGGTTTGAGATTCATGGCACGGCGCATGAACTCGGAATCAAAACAAATGCCACGATGCTCTATGGGCATATCGAAAACGCGTTTCATCGAGTGGATCATCTAATTCGCCTACGCGAACAACAAGATAAGTCCGGTGGATTTCAAACATTCATTCCGCTGGCCTTCCACCCCGAGAACACCGGCTTGGACCACCTCAAAAAACCGTCTGCTGTGATGGACCTGCGGACCATGGCCGTCTCGCGACTCATGTTGGATAATTTCCCACATATCAAAGCCTATTGGATCATGCTGGGCATCGGCACTGCTCAAACAGCATTGGCCTATGGCGCCGATGATCTGGACGGCACCGTAAGACATGAGTTGATTTATCACGATGCCGGGGCTACCACGCCTGAAGAACTAACCGTTGATCAGCTCAAGGGGCTGATCCGTGAAACTGGACGCGAGCCTGTCGAACGAGACACCGTCTACAACGAAGTGATTCGGGATGTCGACAATCCTGCCGAGTGGAAAATCGGTGACGCTCTGACCGTCAGTTTGTAAACCGGTTTCTAACGCTGTTGCTTGAGAATGCTAAAGATTGCCTCTTTGGCGATCAAGCTCGTATCTGGGTCATCCGGCGTAATAAATTTTTCCAGACGTTCCACGTGTTCTGCTGCCGATGGCCCGATAACCCCCAGCGTGAAAATCGCCATTTGACGTGTCAGCAAGTTTTGCGAATCTAGTTTTTTGACCAAGATTTCAATCGATGGGCTACCTATGCGTGACAACGCCTCAGCCGCGGCTTCCTGTAGATCCTCATCGTCGGATTCCAACTGTTCTCCCAACAATTCCACTGCGGCTTTGGATTTGGTTCCATATTTACCCAACAGCACAGCGGACGTTCGTTTTACATCATCACTATCCGAATCCTCCAACACTCCGCTCAACGTGCTGATGGCTGGTTGTACCGGCGCCAATTTGACATAGGACTGAAGGGCAGCCTGGGTGATGCTGTCGTCATTACCATCTGCCTGAATGATTTCACTTAAAGCAGCCTCTGTGGCTAAGGCATCTCCTGGCACCAAACTGATCAATCGAAGAATCGAGACTCGGTTCCCAACCGTTTCTTCACTGCTTTTCATCATGGTGAGGAGGGAAGCATGTAGTTGAACGGCCTGATCCGGAATCAATTGACGAATTAACTGAATACCGATGGACCTAACTTTGGGGTCCGAATCTTGTAACGCGTGCTGGACCAAACCAAAGGACTGTTCCGGATACTGTTGGGCCTTGCCGGTCATTATCAGCATGATGCCGCGACGTTGAGAGACCGAACCAGCCACCATCCAGTCTGCATGCTGACCGATGACTTCATCGACACGTTCACTCAAAGCCGTGCTAGCCGCAATTCGCTCTTCAGTCGTTCCATCGCCTAAAGCAGACAGAAGTTGCCCCAATTCAGCATCCAATACAATCTCAGCCTGAGGCTCTACTTCAGTTGCTTCTACCGTTTCAACCGTCGTTTGCTCGCCAACTGGGTCTGAAGCCGTTTCTTGCTGACCACCACTTTCGGATGGATCAACCGGCTCCGGAGATTTCTCTCCTACGCATCCGGTCACCATGGACATTAGCAGTAGCAAACAACCAGCTTGGATTGGGACTGACTTCAAAAACATGCTCAGGTCACCTCTGAAATTCTCCAAATGTTCAGAACATCTATAACATAGCGGTGCTCTGATCAACGGAGAGATTATATCAGCAAGTCCAGTGACACAATCAAGAACAGTCCAACACTGATAATGGAATTCACGTTAAAAAATGCAATGTTTACCTTGGTCAAGTCATTAGCGTTGACGACCGAGTGCTCATAACAAAGCAGAATGGCTACGGCCCCAACCGTAGTGTAATAGATCCACCCTAACGCCAATTCAGGCCCACCAAGATGATGCACATTAGGTAGTAGCAATAGACAGCCGATCATAACGAAGTGAGAACCAGCAGCAACTCGCAGAGCGTTTCGCACTCCCAATTTGGCTGGCACGCTTTTCAGTTTGGCGTCTTTATCAAACACAGCATCCTGGCAGGCATAGATAATATCAAAGCCGCCCACCCAGAATAATACGATGAGCCCGATTACCACTGCCGGTAGGCAGTCCGCCGCGGATACCATCATCACTTCACCACGCAGAGCGATCCAGGCACATACCGGCGCCAGCATCAAACTAACTCCCAGGTAGAAATGTGCGAGCGACGTAAAGCGTTTTGTATAGCTGTAGAGACATAGAAACGCCAACACTGGAACTGAGAGATAAATCGGCAGCTTGTTTGGGAGAAATAGAAAAGTCGCCAACACAAACAAAACGCTGTTGATGGCAGTAAATAATATCACGCTCTTCAGACTTAAGATGCCAGCTGGAATATGCCTTCCCTGAGTACGGGGGTTTTCTCTGTCAATTTTATGATCCGCAACTCGATTGAAAGCCATTGCAGCGCTACGTGCAAAAACCATACACAAAACAATTCCCAGCAATTCCATCCACTCAAACGAAGGGGCTTTCAATTCGAGAGATTCTACCGGCTCAACGGTCCAACACATCACGGCTGAAAGCAGAGCGAACGGTAAGGCAAAAATCGTATGGCTAAATCGGATCATCTCCAGAATGGTGACAATCCGCTGAATTCCCGTCACGTTAGCAGGCTGATCATTCATCGGGAGTGTCTGCTCCCCAACGATTCATCAGTTGATTTTCGATCTCCAATTGATCCAGAATTCGAGCAACGATGAAGTCCACCAAATCACCGATCGACTGTACGCCGTGATACCATCCTGGGCTAGCCGGCAAGACGACCGCTCCGGCTCTGGTCACGCGATCCATATTTTCAATCGCGATGGCGGACAATGGAGTCTCACGCGTGACAAGAATCAACTTCCTACGCTCTTTGAGATGAACTTCTGCTCCGCGATGTATCAAGTTGCCACTATTCCCGCTGGCAATACTACCTAAGGTTCCACCACTGCAAGGGCAAACCACCATCCCCAGCGTGCGGTGCGACCCGCTAGCGATTGGACTCATTAAATCCTTGTAGTGATATGCCCGCACTTGCCTTAGAGGAGGAATCTCCAATGGCTGGCATCCTGGAACCTGATATTCCAGTAACGCATCAATCTGAATCTGATTAGGGTCAAGCTCGATTCCCAATTCCTGTTGGATCACCTGACATCCAGCCTCGCTTACAGTCAGCTCCACAGGGACAGCAGAGGCAACCAATTGTTGTAGCAGGCGTACGCTGTACACCGCACCACTTGCGCCACTGATCGCCAACACAACGGATCGATTCATGCCTGTTTCTCTGCTACATAGAGGGTCGCGATTCCACCGGTCAGTGAATAATATTTCCCATTGACCAAACCATTAGCATGCATGCGATCCACCAATTGCTGGCCATCGGGGAATTCTGAAACACTCTCCGGAAGATAGGTATAAGCATCTTCTTCATTACGTGCAAAGAACTGTCCGATCCTAGGTAGGATTCGATTCATATAGAATCCATAAAAGGCTTTGAATGGTTGCCACCCCGGCTTTGAGAATTCCAAGACTGCGATACGGCCACCTGGCTTACAAACACGAGTCATCTCCTGCAGTCCTCGGTCGGTATCCGCAATATTGCGCAATCCAAACGCGACCGAAACAATTTGAAATGTATTATCTTCGAAAGGCAGATACTGAGCATCGGCTTCGACGAATCGAACGTTTTTATACAGCGGCTTGCGTTGCTTCTTCTGCTCACCGATTTGGAGCATTTCACGAGTAAAGTCAGCCCCGACGACCTGAACGCCATCGCCAGCTTTGCGACAGTAAGCAAAAGCCAGGTCCCCCGTTCCGGAACAAATATCCAGAATCGGCGAGTCGTTTTGTGGCGCCACTTTGCGTACGGTCCGCCATCGCCAGTAACGATCCACATTCATCGACAACAAATGGTTCATACGGTCATAGTTTGACGCAATCTGGCCAAACATCCGCTGCACTCGCTGATTAGATTTATCTACTTTCGCCATCGCTGTTTAAGCCAATCGCCTCTCATTGTTACCAACGCAGTCCGTCCTGGTCGATCTTCGCTCTGTGCCCCACGTTGCTCACGGGGATACTGTATAGTAACGCTAACAACTCACTGTGGGAATTATCCGCAAGCCAACCGGACTTATTAACCATCTATTTTCTTCCATGAAACAGACCAACGTCTATTTAATCCCTGACTTGATACCATCTGAAGAGTCAATTCAGGATTCGTGCTGTGTCGTCATTGATGTACTCCGAGCGACCACCACTATGATTACAGCCTTAGGAAACGGCGCTCAATCTATCACTCCGGTATTAACCGTAGAAATCGCGCGGGAAGTCGCACGCAACACCAACGGTTTGCTTGGAGGTGAACGAGACTGCGTCAAATTGCCGGGGTTCGACTTTGGTAATTCGCCAGCCGAATATACTCTGGAAAAGGTTAGTGGGCAAAACATCATTATGACGACGACCAATGGCACTCGAGCCATCATGGCCTGCCTGAAGTCTGACAAGACACTCATTGCCGCCTTTGCCAACCTAACGGCTGTAATTCGACATGTTGCCGACGAGCCTAAACTCAACATTGTCTGTGCCGGTACCAATGGCGAGATCACACTCGAAGACACATTGCTGGCAGGCGCGATTGTCTCCAGTCGCCAAGAGTCCGAATTCAATGATCAGGCATTGTTGGCCCGCCAGTTATGGGAGCCATGCGTGCCAGCCTCTGGACAAGGATGCGTTTTTGACACTTTATTACAAAGCCGAGGCGGGAAAAACTTGCAACAGGCAGGCATGGTCAGCGATATT
>CALKCC010000332.1 GCA_938082855.1 uncultured Pirellulaceae bacterium
GTGGGTAAGATGCGGAATTGGGTGCCGCCACAGTTCTTTACCCGTCTCAATCTGAACTCCTACAATCGCCTCGTGATTCCACTGAACGATCTGATGAACATCCCCAAAATCGGCAAGCAGTGGTGAAGAATAGGAAGTTCCATCTTTCCCGCTTCGCCAGATTTCCCGACCTGATTTGGCATCCATCGCAACCAGCGCACCAACGTCATCGTTGCCAAAATGAACCATCACTCGATTACCTGAGACAATCGGGGAGGTCGATGCTCCCCAATAGGGATGCCCCTTGCCAAATTGCTCCTGATAATCCCTGACCCACAATTGCTCGCCGGTTTTAGCGTCCCAACTGGCAAGTACTCCGGAAATACTCAACGTATACAAACGCCCATCTGCCAACAGCGGATTCGACTTTGGTCCTTTACCGTGATATTCACCACCGCCACCAATCTTAAAAGGCACGTCAAATTCCTGTTTCCATCGTACTTTCCCACTCGCTAACTCAAGACATTGCAAAACTTCCTGTTCTGCGACGCGTGTGTGAATAAAGACAGATTTCCCTTGCACAAGCGGCGTCCCATATCCTGCCCCCACTTCAACTTGCCAGGCCTTTTCAAGTGTTTCAGGCCAGCTTTTCGGCGGCGTAAATTCCTGTAGACGACCGTCTCTATTTGGTCCTAACCAACCAGGCCAAAACGGAGTTTCAGCTTGGACAGGCACTGCGATGATAAGCAAAGCAAAGAGGGAAAGGGGAGCTGTTTTTTGAAGCATGGCAAACACATTAAGACTGGCGAGAAAGTTTATCCCGATGTAAAGTTCAGGTTCGGGCACCTACAACCACTTCCTCCGAATATAACAGACGCAACTCATGCTACGTACGCACCTCCTCGTAATACTCCTGTATCTCTTCCAAGTACAAGCCGGAGTCGCAGCCGAGCCCACTAAGGGATACAAGTCCCTGTTTATTGGACATAGTTTCTTTGTACCGATGGCTCGCGGCATGACAGCCCACGCTCATCGCGCTGGATTTAAGGAACACGAACAGCTTGTTTTCTTTGAGGGTGGAGACCGTGGTACACCTGGATATTTCTGGGACAACAGTCGACACAGCGCGAATATCCAAAAGGTACTTCAATCGGGACAGATCGAACTCTTTGGGTTGACTTGGACCGGTGTGGGACGAGGCAAGGGCACGTTCGAACATTTCAAACTCTGGGTCGACTATGCCTTGAAATACAATCCTGACACGACTTTTGCTTTGGCGATGCCCTGGGGACGCCACCCCGCTCGGTATAAGATCGCAGAATTTGACCGAGAAATGAAACTCGCCCATCACCGCGACTTCCACGGTCTTATCGATCGACTACGAGAAGCCTATCCCAAAAACGAGTTCTTTTGTATCGGATACGGACAAGGTGCCGTCGAATTAAAGCGACTATATCACGCAGGGACGCTCTCTGCTGTTGACGGCCAAACAAAGAATAAAGAACGAGGAACGTCTGGCATTTTCACCGATGCTCTCGGGCATCCGGATAAGATCCTCGTTGAACTAGGCCAACTAATCTGGCTGGGTACTATCTATGACGTGGATCTCGAAGACTACGAATATGACCATGGATTCGATTTAGATCTCAAGGCCATTGCCGCGAAGGTGATTGCCCAGGATGATCACCATCGCCACTGGGAATCAGACAAATAAAAAACTCTGCGCTGCCCTTTGACAGCACAGAGTTTCACTCGTTTCGTAAATTGGCTGGACGTTATTTGATTCGTCGCAGCTTGATGATCCGGCCATCCACGTTCCAGTCCTGAACGAACAGATTGCCTTCAGCGTCAAAGTAGGAACCATGGGTCCCACTGAAAACACCTTCTCGCCATTGAACTTGAGGGATGCCGTAGCTTCGCCCCTTGCCGGCATCGTCGTTGTGTCCGAGTACGGCACAAATAGTATTCGACTTATTAAGTAATACGACTCGGCCGTGCAGGTCAGGCACGGAGACATAATCTCCCTGTACCGTTGCGGACGTTGGCATTCCCAGACCGGTAATAATCACTTCGATAAACTTCCCTTCCAGTGAGTAGTGCAGCAATCTTCCCTTAGGCTGATGATTACGATCACAGACTAACAAACGTGGAGGGTCATAGCGTGTATCAAGGGTCATTCCATGAGCTGTATTGAATTGCTCCAGTCCATTTCCTTTTTCACCAAAATGGAATTTATATTCACCATTTTTGTCATAAACAAAAATATGGTTACTGGCATAACCATCTGAAAGGTAAATATCTCCATTGGGAGCAACGGTTACTGCGGTCGGACTATAGCGTCCATAATCTAAACCAGCGGCTTTAGGATCTAAACGCAAAACCACTTCACCTGAGTGAGCATTGAATTTAATTCCTTCGCCGGCAGTATTTCGAGCGCCGTAAATGAACTCTGCATCACCTTCTTTACGAATTTCAACGTCGTGCAACATCGTGTAATCGTCGCCCAGATATTCCTGGATTACTTTTCCATCCGGTGAGAATACTACGACGCCTTTATTCGCACTAACGTAGACATTTCCTTTACTGTCCACGACCACGCCACCATGAGTTGGGCCGAGCGCTGAACTACCGTCTGGCCTTAAGCCCCAACCTGGCACGGTTTCAAATTGCAAGCTGCCAGATCCCATGCGGACCGGTTGAACTTTATCCTGAGCAAACATAGTAGCAGTCAAGCCCATAAGCATGACCATGGCTACCATCACTGACGTTCTTTTCATTCGTATGACTCCTAGGGGAGGGTTATCTATTCGTTCTGACTCTAGCTTACCAAATCCAAATGCGACCTACCTACTATGACGTGGCTTTCTAGGAATATTCCCACAAGCAGGTAATAATCGCCGTTCAATCGTTTTGTCGCTTCATTAAAAATGCCAGAAGGTCATTAAGCTGTTGTGGTGACAATAGATTGGTTAAGCCTTCCGGCATCACACTTGCCGCCTTATGCACTTCATCCACATCTTCTTGAGCAAGCACGATGACGTCCTGCGTCTGAGGGTCCAACAAGGCCAGTCCACCTTCAGCTTCGCTCCGCTTCGTCTTGCGTTCAAACCCTTGAAGCACTTGTCCATCCTGCGTAATCACTCGCAAAGAAGTAAAGCCTTCTTTGACCTGACGATTTGGCCAGATAACTTCCTCAATAATTCTTTCTCCCGACAGCGTCGTGCCTAAACCGGTAAGGTCCGGGCCGATCGTTCCGCCCTTCCCGCTAATCCGATGACAGGCAGCACACGCAAATGCTTTAAACACCGTTCCTCCGCGATTTACATCCCCTGTCCGCTCGGCCTGTTTCTTTAAAGTCTTCACCAACGACTCACTATATTCCGGCGGCTCCGTGGACACGTCCATTTTGCCAGCGAGCGTGGACAACAGATTTTGATTTGCTTGTCCTGTCGCCAACAAATTACTGAACACCGTCTGAGCTTGGGTTTTGGTCAATGGAGCCTCGTTTAACCCTTGATTTAGACTCTCGGCTCCTCCTGACTGACTAAGCAACGCGGTTAGCAATGACTGTTGTTGATCCGTAGTCATTGTGCCTCCAACCAACAAATCCACTGCCTGCAGACTTGCGGTATTAACGTCGACTGAGCTGAGTGACTTGAGCAATTCAATCCTCAAAGCCAAAGACATCTGTGTACCGGTCAACTCCAGCAATCCGTCCTTACCCTTTCCCTCTTCAAGTAACGACAAGGCACGGAATGCAGCTGTACGCACTAGAACAGACTCGTCAGAGTTTCCTGCCGCATCATAAATACGAGCTTTACCTGCATCGACGTCCCAAGCACCGGCAAGTAATAACGCCGCGGCTCGAACTTCATCGATGTCACTATCAGCAAGAGCCAACAACGGGGGTTGCCAATCTCCTGTTGGCCGCACATCTCGATAGATTGCATAATTGGCTGTTATAGTCACCGTCCGTCTTATAAGTCGCCTGACTGATTGCGAATTCCTGAATATCAGTGTCATTACCAGCAGTTAATATCGTCGCTAGAACTTCCTGTCGAGAATCGGCGTCCAATGCCGCATCGTAGAATGAACGTTTCAATCCGCCCAACAATGCGCCACCGCCTGCCTCTGATAAGACCGCTGCCATCTCGCTGGCATGACCAAACATCAACTGCCCCTTCTCAAATGCAGATCTCCATTCCGGCTCCAACTGACGAATTGCCTGACGGAATGCATAGTCAATCCAGCGGTCTCGACTGTTCTGAACAACCTGAGCTGCAACAGTGATGTTCTCCGACTCTGGAATGGCTGCACACGCCATCACCGCCTCAAGTCTGACTCGAGGGTGATGATCGTTCACCATGGCCACAAGCAATTCCAATGGACTATCCAATCGGTCATGCCACCGCCCCACCATCCTCGCTGCGTAGGCTCGGGCGTTAGGATTAGAAGCAGCCAAGACTCGCTGAAGCAATTCAGGTTCAACGATCTCTAAGGTGGCATAGGCCGCTAACGCTTCAAACAGATGATGTTCATATTCGACATCCTCAACGTTTAATTCCATAACCCATTGGTCCAAATGAGCCTTAACTTCTATCGGGTCATGAACAGTCAGAGCACGTTTGGCGAGGTAACGAGTCACATGTTCCGGCGACTCAAGGTGCGTCACGATCTCTTCAAGTTTGGCATTCAACAAATCGACAGGCTCTGTTGTCGCATTCGTGGTCGCGACTCGCCAAATCCTACCGTGGGCCTTATCCCGATCGGGATGCCGGTAAGCATCATCTTGATGACAGGTGATTGGATTGTACCAGTCAACTATATACACGGCTCCGTCTGGCCCAACCTTGACATCGACAGGTCTGAAATTTCGGTGTGAGGAGGTAAGCAGAGGTTCCTCCCAATCCAATTGAAAACCGGCCCCATCATCTTTCAGTGAAAATCGCTTAATTCGATTTTGTTTGAAATCCCCCACAA
>CALKCC010000333.1 GCA_938082855.1 uncultured Pirellulaceae bacterium
TTATTTGTTTCACGGGGATTCGATTGATGGTCGTAAAGTTCCGTGGCAATGACATCCAATGTACGGAAGTCCCTCCATTCGGTATAGCGATATCTTGAAGTGCGGATGGAATACCCCATGGCTTCGGGGTTTTGCCCGTGAGGAGGATAGGCGGGCCGGCAATGTTGCGTTAACGCGACTTGTTTTACTTTGGCTTGTGGATGCTTGAGGATGGGTACGAGGCTCTTTCCTTCGAGATTCTCTGGAGACTGTAATCCACATAGGTCTGTTAATGTTGGATAGATGTCTAGCAACTCCACAAGAGATTCAGTCGATTGCTTGCGATTGAATTGCGGAGTGGAGATGATCATCGGCACTCGCGCATCCAATTCGAAATTGGAGGTTTTAGCCCACAGACTATTTTCTCCCAAATGGAATCCATGATCCGACCACAGCACGATGATGGTGTTATCTCGCAACTTCAGACGATCAAGTTCATTCAGCACTTTACCGACCTGAGCGTCCATGTAGGAAATGTTGGCATAGTATCCACGACGCATTTCCCGAGCCTGATGATCCGTTGGATATTGATTGGGTAGGTTTTTGTATGAGCGGAGGATTTCCTGACCATTGTGTAAGGCGATCTCTGGAACGTTTTTGGGAGGGAGTCGGTTTTCCGGCAACTCAATCTCAGCTGGATCATACAAGTCCCAGTACTTCTTCGGGGCGTTGAAGTGTGAATGTGGTTTCCAAAAACCAACGGCTAGGAAAAACGGTTGGTCCTGAATTTCCTTGAGTACCTCGACGGCTCGTGCGGCCACTCGGCCATCAAAATACGCCTCGTCCGGTACATCTCGAATGACACATTTGGGGACATCGGAAAGATCTGGTGGCACCTCTCCTTGCACCATGGCTTTGTCATTTCCATGCGAGTTGTAGTGCATTTCCTGTGGGGCACTCCAGGAGACTGCATCCCCACGGTAGTCATCCTGTCGCCAGTTGTGGAATATCTTTCCAACGCACTGGGTGTGGTATCCGTTTTGCTTAAAGATCTGAGGTAAGGTAACGACATCAGGGATACGCTGCCGAAAGTGCGTAGGAAGATCCCATATATTTAGTGTGTCCAGTCGTAAGCCCGTTAGCATTGAACTACGGGATGGATTGCAGACTGCCTGTTGGCAATAAGCTCGTTCAAATAGAGTTCCTACCTGAGCTAGCTGATCAATATTGGGCGAGTGAATTTGAGAGTTGCCATAGCAGTTCAGATCGGTTCGTAAGTCATCAATCGCGATGAAAAGGACATTGGGTTTCTGAGCCGGCTTGGCAATACAAGTGGAGAAGAACAGCAAACTGAGTACAAGAGAGGTGACCGTTTTCATACTTCGTTATTTGTCCTTATGAAGTTTCCCACGTAGGCTTAGATTGTCGAAATCACCGGTGTCATCAAAGCTTCCAATGCCGATTCGTCCGTGAAGAAAATGCTTGTCGACGGTGGTCATAACAGGTTTCTTCATGTCGTCAAAATAAACCTCAATCGTTCCCTTGGACGTGTCACGTTTGATACGTACATGATGCCAGTCTTTCGTCCAGTTGGTACCATCGGTGCGCTTTTGAGCAATACTGACTCGAGGCTCGCCATTGACAAGGAAGATTGAGTTGGCGTGAGCATCGGCCTCACGTCCCAGATGCACATAATAAAAGTGCGATGGATCCTGATAGCCAAAGAAGAGGCAAAGATCCTGATGGCCATAGACTTCTTGAGTCGAACGCATATCGACATCCAGGACAAAATCGCTGACTGTGACTTCTTTGAGTAATGCGAAGTTGACCGGCGACCGTACTTCGGGCTTATAGCTGCTGTCTTTAAACATGGAGTAAAAGCTACTGTCTCCTTGTTTGACCACTTTCCACGCACTGGGATCCTTTGGTTCCCAATTGGCAGCTCCCTTGTTGAAATTCTCCGTCGTCACGACGGGGAGATCGAATTCGTCCGCTCGGAGAACACTTGAGGTGAATAAGACGAGTGAAAGTAGAAATGTAGTTTTCATCGATTGTAAAATCCTCAGTTAATGTTCTTTTTGTTGACTGGCACGAAAGGCTTCATAACGAGATTGAAGATCCTCGACCGGTACGGTTTCAATGCGGGAAGCCATCCACCAGCAGTTACCATGGCCATCTTTTACGCCACCGTGGCGGTCCCCATAAAACATATCCATCGGAGGCATAATGGCTTCCGCCCCGGCTGCGATCGCCTTTTCGTAAACCGCATCGCAATCTTCGGTGTAAATATAGAGTGATGCCGGCGTGCAACTCTGCCCAGGTGGAACGTGCCCAATCATGAGGTGAGCTGTTCCAATTCGGTATTCGCAATGATAGACAGAACCATCTTCGTTTAGCAGTTGATGCACACACTCGGCATCGAAAACGGTCTTGATGAACTCAACCACACCATCGGGGTCTTCCACCGCTAGGTAGGGCATCATTTGTGAACAATTATCAGGAACGGGGTTAACAGGCATTAGTCTTTTCCCTTTGCAAAGATCTGTTCCCAGAGCATTTTGAGTTCCGGATTTGCTTGGTGCCGGTAGTTCATTTCAGCACGGACTAAGTCTGCCACATCCTTCAACAATTGTTGGAATTCTGGATTACCTTTAAGACGTGTCCGAGCTTCTCGTTGTTGAGCCTGAATCTCTTTGTCAGAGATAAACAACTTTGGAAAAGCCTCTTGCATGGCTCTTTCTGCAGCTTGCTGTTGCTCAACAAGATTTAGCATCGCACTTTCTTTGGCAATCATCAAACGCCGTCGTTCAAATTCGGCGGCATATTGGCTCGCTGGCAGTGCTTCCAATTCCGGATACTTTTCCATGACATATCGTTTTTGAGCCTGCTTCGCCTGGTTAATGGCCTTGTTGAGTGCTTTGTAGTTCTCGTCGTTGGCTGCCAGTTGTGATTTATATTCCAGCAGAGGCTTTTTAACCTGCTTGATGCTACTGAACACTTCAGGAAATTGTTCGTGTTGTCGTTGCTTTGCTGCGGAGATTTGATCGACAAGATTCTTGTAGTCAGAGTCGTTACGATATAACAGGTCGTGCGTATTTCTTTTAAGGTATTCCCACCGTTCACGGACGGTCATTTCCACCGGCTCACGGTTCTGTTGCAATTCAACAAACCTAGCTCGACGGTCCTCCCATTCTTTGAGTGGATTGGCACTCAATAACTGAACGTTATCCAACGCAGCTCCGCCAGTTTCCGTTTGAAATGCGAAGTAATTCCGAGTCCGATCGATGATCGGATGTTGACCATACACAAAGTGTTCTCGATCGATATGGGCAAGCACTTCATCGCCGGCAATTTCGACGGTCATGGTGTACCACTGGTTTTCCTGAAATTCAAATCCACAGATCCCATGCACGGCAGAGAAATAAGGGACGGTTTGATCGACGGCTGTTTGCAGGAAGAAGCGGTCTTTGTGGATGTGAATCACAGCGTTGTATTTCCCCGGAGTGCCCGTGAGAAATCTGATCTCGTTCGTGCCACGAAACTGGAAGTCAAATTTTACAACGACGTTTTTGTATTCGGGCTTTTTAAGAAAAATGCGAGCTGACTCTTTGGAGAAGTCGGTGCGAACTAACTCACCATTTTTGACAGTATAGTCGTCTGTAGAAGACCAGCGTTCACTAACGAGTTCCGGGGAAAATGCATCTTCAAAAATAGCATTGCCGCTACGAGTCATCTGCATGGATGAGCAGGTACGAGCTCCGACCCGTCCTCGCCATTGCAGGAGTCGGGCATAGAGACTCTCAACAAGTTGTGGGTGTTGTTCGGCAACATTGTCAGCCTCACCCAGATCGGACTCTAAATCGTAAAGCTCTAGCTCACCGGTTTCAAAGAATT
Source organism: uncultured Pirellulaceae bacterium (assembly GCA_938082855.1). Taxonomy (GTDB): domain Bacteria; phylum Planctomycetota; class Planctomycetia; order Pirellulales; family Pirellulaceae; genus UBA721. The sequence continues at coordinate 3,874 of CALKCC010000333.1, forward strand.
CAATCAATTTCCAATTGCCTGCACGGATGGCTCCCGCTGACGATCCACCGAGAAAGTGTGGTTTTTCGAGCGGATAATGCCAGTGGAGATCCCGACCCGCTTTGCGTTGCTTAGCTCCCTGCCAGTCTCCTAATACACTGGTTCCGTCAAATTCGACCTTTTGTGGTAAGTCCAAATCGCAGGCATCGATCAATGTAGGAAAGAAGTCGGTGCTGGTTGTATAGGCATTCGTAGCCTGCCCCGGAGGTACTTGTCCTGGCCATCGCACAATCATCGGAACTCGGATGCCACCCTCGTACAATTGGCTCTTGCCACCACGTAAAGGGGCATTGGAAGTGACATTGATCTCACCGCCATTGTCACTTGAAAAGATGAGAATGGTGTCGTCCGCCAACCCGAGTTCATCGAGTTTGCTCATAATCATGCCAACACCATCATCGATTGATTCGAGCATGGCTGCCAAATGAGGATTGTGATCCTGAGCCCAGTGATGCAAGGCATCTCCCTCGTGCCCACTGTCCTGACATAAATAACATCGCGTACGAGTGCTCTTTCCCGGTGGATGCTTGTCGATATACTTCTTTACCTTGTCAGGACGCCCATTGAGTATTGAGTGCGTCGAGTAATGACTTAGGTAAAGAAAAAAAGGTTGTTCCTGATTTCGTTCAATGAACTCAACGGCTTCCAGATTCATCCGGTCGATTAGGTATTCGTCATCGCCCAGCTTGTTGTCCTTAAAGTCGAGCCACCTGACGGGCTGATCCCGGAATACATAAGGCCAGAAATTGGCTCCATTGCCTACACTTTTGATTTCACCGCCAATTTCCGAATCAAATCCATGATCGGTTGGACGCACTTCAAATTCAGAGTCATGGTACTTATACCCTGTTAAGTGCCACTTTCCGATAAAGCCGGTTTGGTAGCCATTGGCCTGAAATGCTTCCGGAAGCGTAAAGTGACTCGGCGACAGGGCAAATGCTGAATTAGGTCGGAGGTAGTCCAGAATTCCCAAACGCGCAGGATGAAGACCCGTTAGTAATGAAGCGCGGTAGGGCGAGCAAACTGGTGCCGCAGCATAGGCGTCGGTGAATCGCATTCCCTGCTGGCTCAATGCATCCAGCGATGGCGTTTCATTGAAGTCATTGCCATAGCATCCAAGCTCACTATAGCCAAGATCATCGGCCAAAATGAATATGACATTCGGCTGGCGGGCAAATCCTTCAAGTGCGAATAGGCTGAGTAGTAGGACAAGTGAAGATTTCATTGGAGTTTCCTCAGTCTTCGATACGTTCGAACATCAGCAGCCGGAATTCAATTCCCTGAGTCCCGGGCATTTCGGGAACAGTCAGCGTTAACTCTCCTTCGCCGGCCTCTAATTCTATTTCCCCCATGAGAACGGGTTTGAAAAACTTGACATAGGATTCTGCCCGGGCGACACGATCTTCTTTCGCACCGACTTCGGGAGGATCGTGAGCTTCGGTGATTTTGGTGGAAACGGTCGAGTCTTTGAACTGTAGCTGAACCTGGCAACCTACATCAGATTTTTTGCATGTGTAGTAGAGGTGAACTCGGTATTTACCCGAGTGTTGTACCTGGGCAGGCCAGGTGATTTTATCTTCCGTACTGGTCCAGTTAAGAAAGTAGGAACAGTTGGGGAATTTATTCGACCTAATGATATTTCCGTGAGCCGTACCGTCCCGAGCAGGAACCTGTGTCCAACGATAGTCTTTATGACAAATGACAAACGGACGTCCGTCGTTGGAAGTGTTGTAGCCCTTTAACGCATCGGCTTTGAAGTCGTTTACCGCTGTGGTAAGCAGAGTGGTTACCGCCGGTCGTTGGCTGGTAATGTTGGTGTCCTGTCGTGGGTCGTGGGTGATGTCATAAAGTCGCCCCGTGTGGTCCAGACGATATTGTTGATTTCGAGCGCTGATCTTTCCTTTCCAGGCATTGATAATAATGCGGTCGTTATGAGGAGTCTGTGGATTTTGCAGCCAAGGCGTAACATCCATACCATCGAGAGGTTTATCTCCGATGATGTCGATTCCAGCCAGGCTGGTCAGAGTTGGTAATAGGTCTGTGACTGAAGCAATCTGAGTTACAAAAGTCCCTGGCTTGATTTGGGCTGGCCAACGAATGAACAATGGTGAGCGGCACCCGCCTTCATCGGTGGACCCTTTTCGCCCTCGCATTTCCTGATTCCAACGGCTTCCATTTGGGCCGTTGTCGTGGAAGAAGACAACAATCGTATTGTCGTCGACTCCGAGTTGCTTAAGTTTCTTCATCAAACGTCCAACGTTCCAGTCCACGTTTTCACACATAGCGAGTGCTGCACGTGTATGTTGTACGTTTTCTTTCTTGGGGTCACGATTTCGCAGACCTAGCTCCAGACCGTCGAACTTCTTCCAGAACTTATCAGGAACCTGCATTGGTGAGTGCGGAGTGTTATATGGCAGGTAAGCAAAAAAGGGTTTGTCTTGTTTAACACTGGACTCGATAAAGTCCATTGCCTTATTCGTAAAGTCATCCACGCAGAATCCGTTCCCGCGAACCAAGGCACCATTGTGTTCCAGCAAGGGATCGAAATAGTGCCCCCAGTGTCCAGAGGTGAATCCGTAGTATTCGTCAAAACCACGGCCATTGGGGTGGTAAGGATATTGCATCCCGTTGTGCCATTTCCCAAAGGCTCCGGTTTGGTAACCTGCTGCCTTGAAAGTGTCAGCGATCGTTACTTCATCCAAATCCAGACGTTCGCCGCCGGCAGAAGTACTAAAGACGCCGCCGCGGGTATGATATCGCCCAGTAAGGAATTCGGCACGAGTTGGGGAACACACGGCACAAACATAAAACCTGTCAAATTGGGCGCCCGCTTTTGCAAGCGCATCAAGGTTTGGTGTACTTAAGTTGGTATTGCCGTGCAAACTCAAATCCCCCCAACCCTGATCATCTGTCAGAATGACAACGACATTGGGTTGTGCTGCGTAGGCAAATTGTGAGCCCACAAGAATAGCGAGAGCAACGAGAAGGGACTTCAATTTCAATTTAGTAATCCTATAGAGAGTTTTGAGTAGAGATTATCAGTATAAAGTAATCGCACGGCTTTAGAAGTTGACCACGACACTGAGATCATACTCGAGTCCCGGGTTGAGCAATTTCATCTCCTGAGGAATGAAATGCATGGCCAACGCGCGACGTGGTTTGTCGCTTCTGTTTTCAGAAGACTGATGAAACGTGCTTCCGTGATGTATAGAGAGCCCACCGGATTCGACAGGGGCTGCTGTCATAGGGAAATTCTGTGCAACTTCCGGGGGCACCATTAGGTTATAAGGCTCCCCTGCGGGAGCGACGTGTTGATGGACGCCTGTCTGATGGCTACCGTCACCATAAAACAGGCAACCATTCTCGACGGTTGCGTCGTCGATTGCGATCCAGACGGTCAGGACGCGATCTTCATCAGCTGGCCCGAAGTAGAAATTATCCTGGTGAACAGGCTTCGGGCCGCCATGCCTGGCAGGTTTCATGAAGACCTGACTGAAAAAAACCGCTAGATCGTTCCCAATGATTTGCTCGGCGACCGATAGCAATTCGGTTGTTACAAGAAGCTCTCGTATCTTCGGCCGGTTATAGATCGGATTGTCCAGCTTACGAAACAGGGAGACGCCTTCCGGAACATCCTGCTCTAGATACCAACGTTGATCGCTTGGAGTTAACTGGCTTCGGGTTTCATCTGCCCAGAGATTGATGTCTTCGATGACATGCTGAATAGTGCCTTCGGAATAAAATTCATTAAGCGTGAGGTGCCCTTGTCGTTGATACTCTTCAAGCTGCGGCTGATTCAGACTCACATTAGTCTCCGGAGTGGCTGGACTGGACGGAGTCCGATGGTTTGGCCTGTTCACGACGAAATTGTTCAGCACAGTTTTTAGAACAGGTGTTGCGGTCTTGAATCTCGGAGCACTGTTTGCAAATGACCATTTCCTCCTGACACATTTGGCAATTGGATTTTAAGTCTCCCGGGTCTCCACAGTGCGGGCAGAATTTGTATCGTTGCGATGGAGCCAGTTGTTTATCGACGGCTACCCGACCATCAAATACAAAACATTCTCCATCCCAATGTCCGTCGGGATACTGCGCGAGGTAATCAAGGATCCCTCCTTTGAGTTGATAGACATTGTCATAGCCTTCTCGCTCCATCGAGATGAGAGCCTTTTCGCAGCGGATTCCGCCTGTGCAATACATCAAGACTTTTTTGTCTTTCGGGATTCCGCATTCGCGAACCCACTCGGGGAACTCACCAAAGCTCTTAAGCCTGGGATCGATAGCTCCCTTAAACATACCGATATCGGTTTCACAGATATTTCGAGTGTCGATCACGACGACGTCTTCATCGGAGAGGACTTGATGCCACTCGTCGGGTGACAAGTGGTTTCGGTCCCCATCCGGGAAGATCGTCTTATCTTTGATGGCAACGATTTCATCTCGTATCTTTACCAACCAACGTTTAAAGGGACGGAAATCACTGAAACTATCTTTGAAGGTGATTTCCCCGAATCGCTCCTGCAGATATTGCTTGAATTGAGCAATTCCCTCAGCCGAACTGGAAACGGTACCGTTGACGCCTTCGGTGGCGACCAGCGTCAGTCCCTGAAGCTTGTACTTGTATCCCATTCGCTGAAGTTCGCTGCGCACAGAAGCTAGCTCGTCCTCAGTGATTTCAAGAAACTTGTAGAAGGCTGTAATCGTAAACGATGGTTCAGTCATCATTGGTTACTCAAGGATTTCAAAGATTGCTTCGACTTCGACAGCGGCTCCGGTTGGCAAGGCGGCAAATCCCAATGCACTTCGGGCATGGTAGCCATCACCTTCTTTTCCAAAGATTTCATGGAATAGATCTGAGCAGCCGTTGATGACCAGATGTTGGTCAGTGAATTCAGGTGCGGAGTAAACACAGCCTAAAACTTTGATGACACGTAGGTTGTCGAGGCTTCCATGTTCATCGTGAACAGATTGTAGAATTTTTACGCCGCAGTCACGTGCAGCCGCATAGCCCTCTTCGACACTCATGTCTTTGCCGAGTACACCTTTAGCTGTACTGGTGTGCCCAGAAGTGATCAATTGATTACCGCTTCGGATACAGAGGTTTAAATAGCCAGGTTCAATGGCCTGAAATTCGATGCCTAATTCTTCTGCTTTTTGTTGAGCGCCCATCGCTGCATATGCTCCAGTGGTTTGAGTTCATTCAATGGCTAGACTCCGCGCCGGAGCCTGTGGGAATTCTATTTTATCACCTCTTATATAGGATGGAACCGGATTAATAATTGGAAGGGGAATGTGGTTAGTTTTTGTGCTAAGATTAATGATGTTAATCGAGAAATTTACATCTCCCTGTAGAAGATAGATCAGGATTTATCATATGACTCACTCAAAGCAAAATCGTCGTAACTTTTTGAAGACAACTGGGGCAGGAGCAACCGCTCTGTCAGCAGGTGTTTTCAGTGGGGCTGAGCTATCCGCTTCGACCTCTGCCAATGAAAAATTAAATATCGCCTGTATTGGTACTGCCAACCGAGCAGCAGCTGATATTTCAGGTGTCAAAGGTGAGAGCATCGTCGCTCTTTGCGATGTTGATTCCAACTACCTGAACCGAGCAGCCGCTGAGTTTACCGGTGCTCGTAAGTATGCGGACTACCGCGAGCTGATCGATCAGGAAGGTGACAAGATTGATGCTGTTGTGGTTGCCACGGCAGATCATTCTCACGCCCCTGCATCGTTGCTTGCCATTCGAGCCGGCAAACATACCTATACTGAAAAACCATTGAGTCATACGATTTTTGAAGCACGCCTGATCGCAGAAGAAGCGAAAAAGCATGGTGTTGCTACTCAGTTGGGAACGCAGATTCATGCTGAGCCGAATTACCGTCGGGTTGTTGAAGCAATTCAGTCCGGTGTGCTCGGAAAGATCACAGACGTACACGTCTGGGTCGGCAAAGGCTGGGGCGGTGGTGAACTGCCGACAGCGGAGCAAGTTACCGAACCGCCGAAAAATCTCGATTGGGACTTGTGGTTAGGACCTGCAAAGGAACGCCCATATGCTCCGGGTCGCTACCATCCAGCGAACTGGCGTCGTTGGTGGGAATTTGGTCAGGGAACGCTTGGCGATATGGCTTGCCATTACATGGACCTGCCATTCTGGGCGTTAGGATTGCGTCACCCACTGTCGTGTCGTGCGACTGGCCCTGAAGTTCACGCTGAAACATGCCCGCTCGGGCTTCAGGTGGACTATGTGTTCCCGAACGCTGATAACAGTGGCACTTTGAATCTAACTTGGTATGACGGCAATATGATTCCTAAGGAAATCGAAGGCCAACGTGTTCCAGGTGCAGGTGTGATGTTCGTCGGCGAAGAAGGAATGATGTTCGCTAATTACTCGAGCTATCGCCTGTTCCCGACAGATAAGTTTGAAAGCTGGACTCCTCCGAAACAGACGATTCCACCTTCGATTGGTCATCACGCCGAGTGGATTAAGGCCTGTAAAGAAGGTACGCCAACTTTGTGTAACTTTGATTACTCAGGAGCGCTTACAGAAACCGTTCTTTTGGGTAACGTCAGCTACCGAACAGGTAAAGCACTGGATTGGGATGCAAAATCCCTGAAAGCTACCAATGCTCCTGAAGCTGACAAGTACATCACCAAAGAATACCGCAAAGGCTGGGAAATCGTCTAAACGTTTCTAGCCTAATTGGTTGGTTGGACTAAACAGTCTATTACTGCCCATTACCGAGATACTTCAATTGGATCTCCGTAGTGGGCAGTTTTTCTTTCAATGCAGCGACTCCGTCTTCGGTCACGGCTGTTCGAGTTACTTTGAGATCTTTGAGTGTCTTTAAGCTTTCGAGGTGTACCAGACCTGCATCGGTAATGGTGGTCGATCCCAAGTGAAGAAATGTCACCTTGGACATACCTTGGAGATGAACAAGTCCTGCATCAGAGAGTGATGTGTTATCCAGATTGAGCCAATCCATTTCTTTAAGTCCGGCAAGCTGTTCGACACCAAAATCAGTCAGTGCGACTCGCCACAAATTGAGCCGTTGGAGCGTCGTGATTTTGCCAATATGTTCCATACCTAAATCGGAAATGATGCTGTTTTCGCTAAGATCTAAATCGGTCAAGTTGGTTAACCCGGTCAAGGACTCAAGCCCAGCATCAGAAATCTGAGTTTGAGAAATACGTAGTTTCTTCAGCTTGGGATGCTGAGTGAGCACGGCAAGCGAAGCATCATCGATCAACGTTTTGGCAAGATACAGTTCTTCCAGATTCTTCAGGGACGCCAGTTCGGTAAGACCCACTTCACTAATCCATAAGTGATCAAGCAGCAGAGCCTTTAACGAGGTTAGCTTACCAACACTGGCCATGCCGTCGTCATCGACCGACGTAGCACCGCTCTCACCCGATAGACGCAAGGCTCTGAGTTTTGAGAGCCCTTCAATCGCTTTCATACTTTTGTTGCTAATTGAGCAACCGCGGAGATCGAGGTTGGTTAGGTTGGCTAAAGTACCAACTGTCTCCATGCCTGCGTCGGAAACATTGGTTTCGTTCAGTCGTAAAGAACTTAATTTGGTTAGCTTACTGAGTTGTTCGAGGTCGCTGTCAGTAGCCGATGTCCCAATCAGACTGACTTCGGTAATCAAGCCGTTGCCGTCTTTTTTGAATTGAGCTCCCAGATCCGTTAACGCAGAAACCACTTCAGCATCGTCTGTTACGCTCGGCACCTCAGGTTGCTCAAGGGCCGGTGGTTGTTCAACACTGCCGACATTGGGAGTGGTATCGGGGTCAGAGCAAGCTGTTAGAAAAATAGACGTGATTGCAAATAAGCAAAAGCAGTGGAATTTCATGAGCGTCATTTTAATTGTTAGGGAGGGGCTGAATTGGAAAGATACTTCACACTATAACATCCATAGTCACGAGGCTCTAGCTAAGCCGTTCTGGAAGATGTTAGAAGATGCCAGGCTCGATAGTAGGGCTGGTTTGGATAGGTTTCAGAGTATCGACGAGCTATTGCTCTTTGCGGGCCAGCCAGGGAATGGCTCGTAAAAAACAAATGCCACTTGCCCCTAAGGATGCCCAAGTGAGCCAGTCGGGCAGGATCAGCGTGTATTTTCCAGAAATTTCTGAGGTTTTATTTTGGTCGGATGAAGCGACTTGCTCACCTTCCTTAGAGCCTGTTAGCGTGCCTGGTTCTAGGTTGTTATCCGTTGCATCAGGCTCTTCAATACTTGTCGTAGAATTGTCCACATGAGCAGGTGCGATGTCCAATTGAGATGACAGCACAGCACTGGTTTGAGCCGTAAGTATGTATGAATCTACATACAAACACTGGATACCCAATATGAGTAAGATGATCCCGGCCATCAGGTATTGAGGTCGTTGGAGCTTCATTGGATTACTCGTCAGTTACTTGTGAATCCCTCAGTGGAAGTTGGTTTTCCGGTCGCATCAGTGATGCCGTTGACTCTAAAAAGTGCTATTCTTTTAGTGTGAAACGAATGCAGTTGGTGAAGAGTCTACTATTAGCTTCGCAATTCTGTTTTGACTTGCTTGAAGTAACTTACGGTCATTTTACTTTTTATTGAGAAGTTTCCTGCTTCGTTCTACACACCAAGATCACTTTTTGACCCACATCAACGATAGAGCCTGCACAGGATGAGTCAAACCGCTAACGCCAGTTTGCTACCCGAAGGTAAGAATAATCTCTTATCCAAGAGTTTTATTTCTCTTTGCCTGACTCAATTTCTGACTGGAATCAACGACAACACCTTTCGCTGGTTGGTCATCGGTATCGGGAAGCAGTATGTCGACTTTCGTCAGGATCAGATTTGGGGATTGTCTCAAAGTTGGGTCTTGGGGCTCGGACTGATTTGCTTTGTGACGCCTTATATTATTCTGGCAACCCACGCCGGGTATGTCTCTGATCGATTCTCCAAACGACGCGTGATTGTGGCGTGCAAGATAGCTGAGATTGCCATTATGTTAATGGGGAGTCTCGCGATATTTCTCGAGTCACCATTGTTTATCTTCATCTCGTTGACACTCATGGGCGCTCAAAGCGCCATGTTTTACCCAGCCAAGATGGGCGCAATTCCAGAGATCGTCAAATCATCGAAGCTGTCGCCAGCCAATGGTTACTACAACATGATGACTGTGGTCGGCACATTGGGTGGGATGTTTCTGGGTGGGTATCTGGCAGATTTTTATGGTGGAGAAAATGGTGATTTCTTCCTCCATTCGACGTTAGCGGCTGGTAGTTCTCACCCCGTCTTTTTAATCGGGCAGGTCGTTGTTGGCGTGGCGTTGATTGGCACAGTCATCAGCTTGGGGATCGACCCTCTGCAAATTGCCAATAAGAAGCGAGTCTTCCCAATTAACGTCGTGAAGTCGATGTGTAATGACCTGAAGATTTTGCATAGCAATCGAGCCTTATTTCGTATTGCCATTGGAATCATGTTCTTCTGGGCTGTGAGTGCAGTCGCTCAAAACAACATTGATCAATTCGTCGTAGAAGCCGGGTCTGGCTCCGAAACGGATCGAACTCCTTTCCTAGTCGTCGTGGTATTGGGAATTTGCGTTGGATCTGTTCTGGCAGGTTTGATGTCAGGCGATCGGGTTGAATTAGGAATCTTGCCTGTTGGGGCTTTCGGCATCGCGATTTCGACAATGTTACTGTTTACAGTCGATAGCACGATTTTCGATAAGACGAAATTGGGAATCGCTGTTCAGGATCAAATTGTGAATGGACAGGATCGGGTCGTGAGGGTCATGAAACTCGCGAAGGATTCCCCGGCAAGTACAGCCGGATTCCAGTTGCATGACCAGATTCTATTAGTTGATGATGATCCTGTGACATCCCGAGATGTATTCAATGAACGGATCGAGGGTGAGCAAACCGGTAATGCCACGCTCATTGATACAGCGACCGTCGCGGTAACCGTGCGTCGTCAAACTCTGAATAGTCAATCGAAGGACTCTTTTGAGGAAGTGGTGCTGGAAGTTGGCTTAGCGCCGAGTAGCGAAATTCAGTGGGAGTACTTTATTGCCTGTGTCCTGTTGGCAGGCGTTGGATTTAGCGCCGGTCTTTTTGAAGTACCACTGACAGCATTTTTACAACATCGGAGTCCGCGGGAGCATCTTGGAGCGATTCTGGCAGCAACCAATTTACTCACATTCTTCGGAATGCTGATTATGAATGGGATGTTTATGGCCTTGCGAGTGGAGACCGAGACCGGAGCACCCTTCTTTTCCGCGCGCGATATCTTTCTAACTCTGGGTATTTTGACCATTCCGATTGCGATTTATATCGTAGTACTCATTCCTTCAGTAACGATTAAATTTGTTGTTTGGACATTAAGTAAAACGGTCTACCGTGTTCGCCTGAAAGGTTTGAAGAATCTCCCGGAGACTGGGGGCGCGTTGTTGGTCCCTAATCATGTCACCTGGATTGATGGGATTCTCTTGCTGTTGGCAAGTGAACGCCCCATTCGGATGGTCGTGTTCTCAGGTAATTTTAAGAATAAATTACTCAATGCGTTGGGACGTATGTTCGGTGTCATCATGATCACGCCGGGGCGACGCTCTGTCGTCAAGGCATTAGATACCGCAGCCAAAGCATTAGATAATGGAGAATTGGTTTGTATTTTCCCGGAAGGTGCTTTAACTAAGTCTGGACAAATACAGGCATTTAAGCCAGGGATGAAGAAGATTCTGGATCGTTGTGAAACCGACGTTCCGGTCATTCCGATCTACCTGGATGGTCTTTGGGGAAGCGTGTTCAGTTTCTCTGAAGGAAAGTATTTCTGGAAACTACCTCGTCAAATCCCGTATCCTGTATGGGTGCACTTTGGCAAACCTGTTTCCAAAAATTCCAATGTTCATGAATTCCGACAAGCAGTATCGCAGTTAGGAGCAAAAGCCGTGAATCAACGCATTCGAAATGAGAGTCAGATGACCTGTGAGTTCATCCGTGAATGTAAACGAAACCGCAAACCTAAAATCTCGGATTCGACAGGTAACTCACTTACTGGCAGCGAGGTCCTTTTACGTTCATTGATTCTGCGAAAGCTGTTGCGACGCCATGTGCTGGAAGACGGTGAACAGTATGTGGGAATGCTAATCCCTCAAAGTGTCGGGGGAGCGGTTACCAATATGGCATTGGCTCTGGATAAACGTATTGCCGTACACCTTAACTACACGGTCAGCGCGGAAGTATTAAATGCCTGTTGTGCTCAGGCCGGAATCAAGACGATTCTCGGTAGCCGGTTGGCAATGAAACGATTCAACTTCAGTGCAGACGACCTGGATGCTAAAGTCTTCTATCTGGAAGACCTCAGGAAAGATGCGTATAAACCAACACTGATGGACAAACTTACCTCGTTGTTCGTCACGAAGTTCAGTTCAGCGAACTCGATCATTAAGTCATTGGGACTCGATGAAATCAAACCGGATGATGTTTTAACAGTGATCTTTACTTCCGGTTCAACCGGAGTGCCGAAAGGGGTGATGCTGACGCATGCCAACGTGGCTAGTAATGTCGAAGCCATCAACCAGATTGCTAAGCTGAAGCCAGATGATATGGTGATTGGGATCTTACCATTCTTCCATTCCATGGGCTTTACGGTCACGATTTGGACTCCGCTTTGTCAGTCGTTGGGAGTTGCTTATCACACCAACCCACTGGAAGCCAAAAAGGTTGGGGAAGTCACGCAAACGCATAAGGGAACGGTACTGGTTGCCACGCCGACGTTCTTAAGAAGCTACTTGAGGCGAGTGACTCCGGAGCAATTTGAAACGCTGGATATTGTGATCACTGGTGCGGAAAAACTGCCTGGGGATGTCGCAGATCAGTTTGAAGAAAAGTATGGCGTTCGTCCGGTGGAAGGATATGGCGCTACGGAAACTTCCCCGCTGGTCTCTGTTAATGTACCTCAGAGCCGTCAGGCTTCGGATGATCATGTAGAAGCCAAAGAGGGAACTGTTGGGCGTACGATTCCAGGGGTTGCCGCCAAAGTGACAGACCTAGATACCGGCGAAGAGCTGGGGACCGATGAGTCCGGCATGCTTTGGATTAAGGGCCCCAATGTTATGAAAGGATACTTCGGCCGTGAAGATCTGACCAATGAAGTCATCGTCGATGGTTGGTATAAGACGGGCGATGTGGCCTTGATCGACAAAGATGGCTTTATCAAGATTACCGGGCGGATGAGTCGATTCTCGAAAATTGGTGGGGAAATGGTTCCCCATATCAAAATCGAAGAGTCATTGAATGAGATTCTTGGAGCGACGGAAGAAATGCTGGCCGCAGTGACCGCTGTGCCGGATGCGAAAAAGGGAGAACGCCTGATCGTTCTGCATTGCACCACAGAATTGGAAATTGATGATATTCGAAAAGCTCTGGCAGAAGCCCATGGCTTGCCCAATATCTTCATCCCATCAGCGGATAGTTTCCTGGAAGTGGAATCCCTACCTGTACTCGGGACCGGTAAACTCGACCTCAAGGGGCTCAAGACGAAGGCTGAAGAGCACTTTGGTGGCTAGTAATAACTGACTAGCAACATTTAATTAGATGACATGCTGGCTCGCAGCTTGCTTGTCATCAGCTAGACGACTTAGAACTTGTGTCCAGGTTTTGGACCATCTTCTGTCATGGTGAGGATTTCCGGGCCTTCTTCTGTCATCAGAATTGTGTGCTCGAATTGCGCCGAAAGTTTGCCGTCAATCGTACGTACTGTCCAGTTATCAAGCGGGTCGACGATTCCTTGATATCGTCCAACGTTGATCATGGGCTCAATCGTAAAGCAGATTCCAGGCTCGAGTGGTACACGATTAAATCGCGGATCAGGGTAATGGGGAATTGAAGGATCCTGGTGAAACTCGGTTCCCAACCCGTGGCCGACGTATTCACGTACCACGCCGAATCCGTATTGCTCAGCTTCGGCGACAATCGCATGCCCGATTTCCGTAATCTTGCTGCCGGGTTTAATGACCTCAATGGCCTTATACAAGCTATCAAAGGCACACTGAGTTACTTGCCGGGCTTCGTCACTCACCTGGCCGATGAGAAATGTCTCGGACTGATCTCCGTACCAGCCATCCACAATGGAGGTAATGTCGACATTGACAATGTCGCCGTCCTGCAATGCATAACTGTCAGGGATCCCGTGACAAATGACTTCATTAACGCTTGTGCAACAGCTTTTGGGAAAGCCATGATAATTGAGCGGAGCTGGAATATGCCCGTGGTCACGTGTGTAGTCATGGCACAACCTATCGATCGCCTCGGTGGTGATGCCAGCCTTTACATGCGGGCGAAGAAAATCGAGTAACTGAGCATTAAATCGGCCAGCAGCTCGCATCTTGTTACGAGCCTCTTCATTTAATTGAAGGTCTTTGAGTGATCGTCGCATTCCCGCGGTGTCGTACTATAAAGTGTTTGGCTCTGTCTGAGCCCGATTTCAATAGATTTACTACATTCATTCTCATCACAACGGGCGGGGATGTCCACGCCCTACGAATTGCCACGTTTAAAGAAAACCTATAGAATCGGCGGTTTCAACCCTATGTTGTTGACCGGAGTGGTGGAAGACAAACCTCCTAATCTGGTTGATAGATGGCGTTTTCCAGCGTTTTAATACTGCAGTGAGATTCACGACCTATGCCACGTTATAATCCCAGCCAAATTGAAGCAAAATGGCAGAACTATTGGGAAGAAAACCAAACGTTTAAGACGCCGGAGATGCCGCAAGGCGAGAAGCTCTATGTGTTGGATATGTTTCCCTACCCAAGTGGAAACGGGTTGCACGTAGGTCATCCGGAAGGATATACGGCAACGGATATTACCTGTCGTTTTGAACGGATGCGAGGGAAATCCGTTCTGCACCCGATGGGATATGATGCCTTTGGTTTACCGGCTGAAGAACATGCCATTAAGACGAATACACCTCCTCGCGAATCCACCGAAAAGAACATTGCCAACTTTACTCGCCAACTGAAAATGCTTGGCTTTAGTTACGACTGGAGTCGCAGTCTGGCAACGACAGATGTCGAGTACTTTAAATGGACGCAGTGGATCTTTCTTCAGTTGTTTGATACCTGGTTTGATGCAGACCAGCAAAAAGGACGCCCTATCAGTGAACTTCCCATTCCGGAAGATGTTACAGCACGCGGTGGGGTAGCTGTCGCTCAATACCGCGACGAGCATCGCCTTGCTTATCTCGATGATGCATTGGTTAACTGGTGTGCAGATTTGGGAACGGTACTCGCTAATGAAGAAGTGATTGATGGACGGAGTGAGCGAGGGAATTATCCTGTCCAACGAATCCCATTACGACAGTGGATGTTACGAATCACGTCCTATGCCGATCGGTTAGAGTCTGATCTAGACGATGTGAACTGGTCGGATGGAATCAAAAAACTGCAACGGGACTGGATCGGTCGAAGTACTGGTGCGGAAGTGGATTTCTTCATCGGGGGAACAGAACAATTTGAATCCTGGAAAGCTTCTCGCGGTAACGAAGGATTTCCTGACAAGCCTTCTGATGATGCCCTGAGAGTTTATACAACTCGGCCCGACACGCTGTACGGAGCTACCTACATGGTCATCGCTCCCGAGCATCCAGCCGTCGAACAATTGACGACTCCCGAACAGGCCGATCAGGTCAAAGCTTATTGTGAAAAGGCTTCGTTTAAGAGTGATCGGGAACGAACGGAAGATACGAAATCCAAAACGGGCGTGTTTACAGGAGCCTATGCTTCTAACCCGGTTAATGGAGCTCAAGTACCTATCTGGGTCGCAGATTATGTACTCATCAGTTATGGCACGGGAGCGATTATGGCTGTGCCCGCTCATGATGAACGTGACTTTGAATTCGCGACTGAATTCGGGATCGATATCATCGCCGTTGTGGATCCCGGTGAGCGCAAAGGAATCGACCGCGAGGCGGTGCTCGCAGGTAAACAGTGTTTCCATGGACTCGGAACGGCGATTAACTCAGGGGACTACGACGGGACAGATACCGCGGAGTTCAAAGAGCTAATCCGCAAGGCATTGCATCAGCAGGGGACCGGTGCTTCCGCAGTCAATTACAAATTGAGAGACTGGCTGTTCTCCCGACAGCGGTTTTGGGGAGAGCCTTTTCCTATTCTGCATGAGTTGGATGATGAAGGTAATGCGACGGGAGTGATTCGGGGAGTGGATCACGCCGATCTACCAGTGGATCTGCCTCACTTGGAAGATTACAAGCCTCATGGCCGTCCAGAACCACCACTGGCCAAAGCAGATGATGATTGGCTCTATCCAGTGATCGATGGGAAGCGATACCGTCGAGAAACCAATACGATGCCTCAATGGGCCGGGTCCTGTTGGTATTACCTTCGATATATCGATCCGGAAAACTCGGATTGTTTTGTGGACCCCGAAAAGGAACAGGCCTGGATGCCTGTGGATTTGTATATCGGCGGTGCCGAGCATGCTGTTTTACATCTGCTGTATGCCCGCTTCTGGCACAAAGTGTTGTACGACCGGGGACACGTCACGACCAAAGAACCATTCCAGAGACTGGTGAATCAGGGAATGATCCTCGGAGAGATGGAATTCACTGTCTATCAGAATGCTGATAATCAATGGGTCGGTGCGAATGAAGTATCCCGCGGTGATGATGGCCTCTATCGTCAGCAGGACGGCACTGAAGTGCAGTTGGTGAAACTAACTGAAGATCAGGTCTCTAAGAAAGGTGATACGTTCGTATTGGCAGAAGATGATGCGATCCGTGTGGATGGTCGGTCATTTAAGATGTCCAAGAGTCGAGGCAACGTCATCAATCCGGATGAGATTGTGGACGGCTATGGTGCCGACTCGTTAAGGCTCTACGAAATGTTTATGGGCCCACTGACGGCAACCAAACCCTGGAGTATGTCCGGTGTAAATGGAGTCAAAGGATTTCTGGACCGCGTTTGGCGAATGATCATCAATGATCGTGCTGAATCGTTGGAATTGAACGAAGCGGTTAGTGATGACTCGCCGGATGACGATGCCCTAAAAGTGCTGCATAAAACTATCAAGGCCGTGACTAAAGATACGGAAAACTTGGATTTCAATACGGCGATTGCTCGCATGATGGAATTTGTCAATTACTTCACCAAGCAATCGGTGCGGCCTAAGAGTGTGTTACAACAATTTGTATTGTTGCTGTCACCCTATGCACCTCACATTGCCGAGGAGTTATGGGAGCTCTTAGGAGCGACGACCACGCTGGCTTATGAACCATGGCCGATTTGTGATGAATCGATTTTGGTGGAGAGCACGATTGAGATTCCGATTCAGATTAAAGGAAAAGTGAAGAGTCGAATCTCAGTTGCTGCAGACATCAGCAAAGACGACTTAGAGCAGGCCGCTCGAAATGATGAAAAAATGCAACAGCTATTGAGCGATAGCGAAGTCATCAAAGTGATCGTGGTGCCAGGACGACTCGTCAATTTTGTAACGAAGTAGTCTTGCTGACTTACTACTTTACTTGTCCGCAGCCGTAGCAATACGAACGTACTCCGCATTCGCATTCTCAACGAGCGTGTTGAACTTCTTGCGTATCGGAGTTTGAACTCGAGTCAGACGGCCCGACAATCGCTTCATGCCATCGGGGTTTTCTCGAATGATCTCATCAATCTGCCCGAGGAATTTTGAGGTTTCGGCAAAATTGATATCCACCATTTTTAGAAATAGTCCCTGCAGTGTTTTCACCAAGAGTTGATTGGTGGATTTGTCGAACTGGATGAACATATCCAGTCGATGAGACATCACTGGTTTGCCGTCTTTGACTGTCTCCTCGGATTCCAATATCAGGACGACTCGCCCCTTACTTGTTGTAGGGATAACGCTTCCCTTATAGGAGCCTTCCGCATAGAAAATGTGCAAGTTGGAATTCCCGTAGACTAACTCCATCTGGCTGTTCGTGCCATACCCATCGTCTATGTTGAGTACGAAATCCTGTTCACGGGCCATCCGTAATTTGGAGACTCCCATCAATTCCCACA
>CALKCC010000334.1 GCA_938082855.1 uncultured Pirellulaceae bacterium
TCTCAACGATGGACCAACCAACCTATATACGATGTTGGTACACAAACCCCGTTTTGAACCCAAGGCCTTTGCGGCCGATTTCTCCCAGTTGTTTCTCGGCGTGCAAATCCAGTGCGCAGAATGTCACAACCATCCGTTTGATAGATGGTCCATGGATGATTATTACGGCTTCGTAAGCTTCTTCACGGGAATCACACGCAAGGCGGGTGCTGAGCCACGAGAGTTTTATATTTACAACAAACGCAACGCTGCTCCTGTACGCCATTTGGTGGATGGCCGCCAAATGCCAGCAACCGTGATCGGCGGTGAAGCACCTATCGAAGAAGGATTAGACTCTCGAATCGCATTGGCAGACTGGCTCACTGCTCCAGACAACACACTGTTTTCCAGGAACTTCACGAACCGTGTTTGGGCTCATTTCTTTCACCGAGGGTTAGTCGAGCCGGTCGACGACATGCGTGTTTCCAATCCACCAACCAATGGTCCGTTGCTTGACGCTTTGAGTAGTAACTTTGTAGAAAATGGATTCGATCTACGCGCGTTAATCCGTGATATCTGCAATTCCAATACTTACCAACTTTCAGCCACACCGAATGAAGGAAACGAGGCGGATGACCGACAGTTTTCCCGATCCCGTCTGAGGCGACTGCGGTCTGATGTCCTGCTGGATTCGATCATCATGGCGACGGAATGGGAAAGACAGTTTAGTGATTTTCCCCAAGGAACAAAGGCTATTGAGTTTTATCCGCGGACGCCTGGGGATACTTCTGGCCCGCTTTGGCGGGATGACTTTCTGAAACTGTTTGGGCGTTCAAGCCGCAATACGATTTGTGCATGTGAGACGAAGGCCGAGGCAACGCTTTCGCAAACCCTGCATCTGGCAGTTGGGAATAATGTGCAAAACGCGGTTTTATCAGGCTTGATTCCGAGACTTATGGCCGAGAAAGAGTCGCCGAAAGAAATCGTTGAGGAGCTGTTCATTCGCTGTCTAAGTCGATCCCCAACCAGCAAAGAGCTGGCAACGATGAAGCAACTCATTGGTGAAGACAAGGACCTAAAGGAGCCCTACGAAGATATTCTTTGGGCATTAATTAATTCCACGGAGTTCATGACGAATCACTAAAATGCTCGGGATTATATTTACTCGAAACCTGCTGATAGGACTCGTATTGGTGATTGTGATGTCACCAACGCTTCGTAGTGATTTAAACGCAAGCGAGAAGGAAGAAGTCGTCACCTTTGCTGATGATATAAAACCAATACTGCAGAAGTACTGTCTTAAATGCCACGGCAACGATGATCAAAATGCGGATTTGAATCTCCAAAACTACGCGACTCTGTTACAAGGCGGCAGTGCCGGAGCCGTAGTTAAAGCGGGGCAATCCGGTGCAAGTGTTCTCATGCAAGCAATCACTAACGAGGACGATGCAGCAAGAATGCCACCAGAGTCACCTCGCCTTCCCGAGGAGGTGATTACCTTAATCGCTAAATGGATCGATACTGGGTTACGTGAAACATCTTCGAGTAAAGCACTTCTGACTAAAGGCACGTTGACCTTTGCTCCGAGTGCATCAGCCAATGGCAAGCCGGATGGCCCGCCGGCAATGCCTGTTGATTTGCCGGAATTTGCGATTACCCCAACAGCCAGACCAATGTCAATCCTAGGCCTAGCGGCCAGTCCATGGGCACCTTTGGCTGCTGCAAGCGGCTATAAGCAAATACGTTTGTTTAACACCGATACTGAAGAAGAAATCGGACATCTGCTATTTGAACCTGGTGTTCCACATGTCTTGAAATTCAGTCAAAACGGAGAGATTCTCATGGCGGCTGGCGGCCAGCCGGGGCACAGTGGCTCCGTGGTTCTTTACGACGTGAAGACAGGTGACGTAGTCGGCCGTTTCGGCGACGAACTGGATACCGTGTTGGCTGCTGACATCAGTCCCGATCAGAAACTTGTTGCCTTCGGTGGCCCCAGCAGAACGGTAAAGGCATATTCAACTGAGAGTGGTAAGGAAGTCTATCGGATTGAGCGTCACACCGATTGGGTCACATCAATCGCGTTTAGTCCAGATGGTACTCAGATCGCAACTGGTGACCGAGCTGGGAATTTGTTTTTAAGCAGTGCTGACAACGGCGGTATTCTGTTATCTCTCGAAAGCCATAAGGGATCAGTACGCGATTTGTCCTGGCGAAGTGATAGCAAGGTAGTGGCGAGTGCCGGGGATGACGGGCGGTTGATTTGGTGGAATGCAGAAACTGGTTTTGTTGCTATGCAGAACACGAATGGACATGCGCCGCCGCGACCGGAAGGGTTTTCTGGGAAATTACAAAGTGGTGTTTTGTCAGTGCGGTTTCGCAAGGATGGTGGACTGATATCAAGTGGCAGGGATAATCGCGTTAAGGCCTGGAAAACGAGTAGTGATCAGACGGATGCTAGGACTCTTGACGAGGGTATCCCCGTTCAGGCTGTCGTTGATTACAGCGACAAGAAGGTCATCATCGGCGATACACTTGGTAGGATTAACTTTTGGTCACAAAACTAGCACACTATCACGCTTCGCTATCTGTTCGTCTGCATGCAAGTCAGTGGAGACGCTATTTAGAGATGCCACTCAACTACTTTGGTATAAGCCTAATGCCCATTCGAATTGCTTGTTTAGGAATAATGCTATCGCTTATCAGCGCGGATTTGCTGAAGGCGGACGATGAATTAGCGTTCTTCAAAGAGCGAATCGAGCCAGTGCTTGAAAAGCATTGTTATAGCTGCCATTCCGCTGCCGCTGATTCGATCAAAGGCGGATTAAGACTCGATACAAGATCGACAATACGGCGGGGTGGAGAAAGTGGTCCGGCGGTAGTTCCGGGAAATATAGATGAAAGCCTGCTCCTTACTGCGTTGCGGTATGAAGGGCTCGAGATGCCACCCAAAGAGCAGTTGCCGAATGACGTTATAGAGGATTTTGCCAAATGGATTGAAGCCGGAGCGGCAGACTCCAGATTGGTTGCAAAGTCGGAGGCAGAACGACTGGAAAAAGCGAAGAGCCATTGGGCGTTTCAGCCTATTAAACAACCCGTCGTGCCTGCCATCAAGAATCCATGGGTTCGCAATGCCATTGATTCGTTTATCCTTAACAAACTACAGGCCGAAGGAGTACAACCTTCGCCGGAAGCCGATCCACGAACTTTGATTCGCCGCCTCTATTTGGATTTAATTGGCTTGCCTCCCACGCCTCAGCAGGTCCAAGCATTTTTGGATGACCCTAGCGAAGAGAATTACCAAAAAACAGTTAGTGAGTTGTTGGACTCCCCTCACTACGGAGAACGGTGGGGACGATACTGGTTGGACATGGCGCGGTATGCAGACAGTAATGGTTACGAGGCAGATCGACCAAGACCCCATGCTTGGCGGTGGCGTGACTGGGTGATTAATTCGCTCAATCAAGGAATGCCATTTGACCAGTTTACGATCGAGCAGTTGGCAGGGGACCTATTACCTAATGCCGGTTTAGAGCAACGTGTTGCCACTGGTTTTAACAGAAATACGTTGGTTAACACGGAAGGTGGAGTGGATCGGGAAGAAGATCGTGTGAAACGTACGGTCGACCGCACCAATACGGTAGGCAAAGTCTGGTTGGGATTGACGTTGGGTTGTGCACAGTGCCACTCGCATAAATACGACCCAATCACGCAACATGAGTACTACAGCATGTATGCGTTTTTTAACAGTTTGGCTGAGCCTGATATTCCTGCACCTACGCCAGAACAGGTGGCGGAATTTGAGGTAGAGTTGGCTCAGTATGAAAAACAGCATCAAGAGAAACTGCGTGCTGTTCGTGATTATCGCAGTGACACAATGAGCCAATGGGAAAAGCAACTAAGAAAACAGTTAATTGCGGAGCCTCAAACAGATTCTGGTTGTACGGATAACCAATCTGATAAGACTTGGGAAATTGTGAATCCCTTATCGTTAGCGGCAACCTCCGGATCGCATTTTGTTGTTGAGGATGATTTGGCCGTATTTGTAAAAGGGCCGAACGATCAGGAAGATACCTACACAATCGTTGCTGAGACAGCCGTAAGTGGAATTACCGCCTTGCGGCTGGAAGTGTTGGCTGACGAACGACTCGCAGCCAAAGGTCCCGGACTTGCCAGTAATGGTAACTTCGTACTCAGCAGCCTGCGAGTCTACGTTGAACCGGTCAGCGATAAGGATGACCGTAGTTTTGGGAAACGTATACGATTGAAGAACGCTCGAGCAGATTTCTCGCAGGGAGGTCGCCAGGTTACCTCGGTGTTGGGCGATGACCCTACAGACGGTTGGGCGATTTACCCTAATGTTGGAGTGGATCACTATGCGGTGTTTGAGCTTAGTGAAAATATCAACGTCGTGGGCGATGGCGAGCCGGTTCGTATTACGATCCAGATGGATCATCAGACTCACAAAGACCATAACATCGGAAAGTTTAGGCTCTCCTTCACTACCCATAAGCACCCCGTCCCAGATGGACTCGAGACAACGGCATTCAGTGATCTTCTGTCTTCGGATATCGATACTCGACGAGGTGAAGATGTTATCCGGTTAGTAAAGTACTTTGATTATCATGAAGCCGAATTGGATGAGTTGATTGCTGCGGTAAAATCGCATGAAGAGATGTATCCACTCTCACCTTTGACGCAGATTAAAGCTCAGGTGGTTATGGAGATGCCGAATCGAAGGCAAACTCAAGTTCATGTTCGCGGAAGCTTTCTTGATAAAGGTGACCAGGTCTCGCGGATTACACCTGTCATTCTTCCGGAACTCAAACTAGGTACCGGCGAACCTAGTCGACTGGATTTGGCGAAGTGGTTGGTGAGTAGTGAAAATCCACTGACTGCGCGGGTGACAGTGAATCGCATCTGGCAACAACATTTTGGACGAGGGATTGTGGTCAGTGACGACGACTTCGGAACTCAAGGTGAACTACCGACACATCCTCTGCTTCTGGACTGGCTGGCCGCAGAATTCCGAGAGAACGGTTGGAGCATGAAAGAGCTGCATCGCTTAATTGTTACATCGGCAACCTGGAGGCAATCATCATTTGCTCGCCCGAAACTTGCGGAACGGGATCCTTATAACAGCTGGCTTGCGCGACAGAATCGATTGCGGGTTGAAGCTGAGATCATTAGAGACTTGGCGTTGTCAGCATCCGGTTTGATTCATCATGAGATTGGCGGGCCAAGCGTCTATCCTCCTCAGCCGGCGGACCTGGTGAAACTTGGATTTCAAACCAGCCTTAGCTGGCCGGAGAATAAGGATCAAAACAGATATCGCCGCGGATTGTATACATTTTTCCAGCGTACTGTGCCCTACCCCATGTTGATAGAATTTGATGCTGCCGATTCCAATGCAGCCTGTACTAGACGGGAACGTTCAAACACACCGCTGCAGGCGTTGACATTATGGAATGATCCGGTGTTCGTTGAATGTGCTCAAAATCTGGGTTCCAGAATATTGAAGGAAGTGCCTGCAGACGAGGGGGACGCAACGAGTGTTATTGAACGACGTATTCGATTGGCGTATGAGTTGTGCTTTTCCCGTCCACCAACAGAGGATGAACTTGAGGTGGTCGGGCGTCTATATAAAGAAGCGGCAGGAAAGCAAACGGTGCATTCGGATCGAGCAGCGGCGTTTGCTGTCGCGCGTGTCCTGTTGAATCTTGATGAATTTATAACCAGGGAATAAGGAAGGGAGTCGATTGATGGATAGGCAAATGTTAAGACGTAACTTCTTTACAAGTAGTGCCAGTGGTGTCGGCGCCTTGGCGTTAAGTTCGTTACTTGGGGGCGATGGTCTTTTGGCAGAGCAAAGTGGTCTCGAACATATCGGTCCGCATTTCGCACCTAAGGCTAAGCGATGTATTTTCATCTTTCTGGCCGGAGCACCCAGTCAGCTCGATCTGTTGGATCCAAAGCCCGAGCTGGTTAAACGAGATGGCCAGATGCTGCCGGCGTCGGTATCCGAGGGTGTCCGTTTAGCATTTACCGATGCAACCAAGGCTAAATTAAAAGGTAGTCCACGGAAATTCGTTCGACATGGCGAATGTGGGACAGAGTTTTCAGATCGTTTGCCGCATATTGGTAGTTGTGCGGATGATATTGCAGTTGTACGGTCGATGCATACTGACGAGTTTAACCACCATCCAGCTCAGTTGATGATGAACTGTGGTGTGGGACGTCTTGGGAGGCCAAGTGTCGGGTCATGGGTAACCTATGGTCTTGGATCTGAAACTCAAAATCTGCCTGGTTATGTGGTGTTGTCAGCAGGTACCGGCGCAAGTGGTGGCACGTCCAATTGGAGCAGTGGCTTTTTACCTTCTACATACCGCGGTGTGGTTTTTCGCGGCCAAGGAGATCCGGTGCTGAACCTACGATCGCCCGAAGGTGTCACGAAGGCGGAGCAGCGTGCTAGTTTGGAGGCGATCACGAAACTAAACGCCAAGCGACTTAAACTGACCGGTGATTCTGAAATTGCTAATCGTATTGCGTCTTATGAACTGGCGTTTCGAATGCAATCGGCTGCTCCGGATCTGCTAGATCTTTCAGGTGAGACACAGGCAACGCTCGATAGTTATGGTTTGGAGCGTAAAGAACCGGAGAACAATCGATTCCGCGGGTATACCGGAAATGCTCACGCAATGATGAGTCGTAATTGCTTGTTGGCCCGGCGTATGGTCGAACGAGGCGTTCGATTTGTGAATCTTTATCATGCCTCGTGGGATCATCATGATGGGTTGGATAAGGATTTAGAATACAACTGCAGCGTGATTGACCAGCCGATCGGAGCACTGCTCAAGGATCTTAAGCAGCGAGGACTGTTGGACGAGACTTTGGTTGTGTGTACCGGAGAATTTGGGAGGACGCCTATTGCGGATACTCATGAGGGCAATGGGCAGAAACCGGGGCGTGACCATCACCGTTATGCATTTAGTTTATGGATGGCTGGCGGCGGAGTGAAACCCGGGCAGGTTGTCGGTCGGACTGATGACATTGGCTGGGCACCGGTTGAAGATGGTGTGCACATCAATGACTTTCACGCCACTTTGCTCCACCTGTTCGGTCTGGACCATCTGAAATTATCAAAGCGTTTTGGTGGCTTTGATCTTCGACTCACGAATGTTGGCGGAAACGTTGTGCAGAAGCTGCTCCAGACCTAGTAATAGGCCTAGCAATCTATGGTAATAATTTGTCTAATCCCGTTGGACGCTCAGACTATAATCTGCATAGCAGAGTGAAGGTTCTAGGCAAACTGAAAAAATCTATCTGGTACACTCCAGATCGATTTGTTTTTGGGCATATGGTTCACGGATATGAGTTTTCTTTCATATGTGTACTTGGTGGTCCTCAACACCAATGGTGATGGAGCGAGGCCTTGGTATGAAAAATTCAATACTTAAACAAAGGAATGGATGATGACTAGACGAGCCTTCCTAAAAGGAACCGGTGTTGCCTTGATGCTCCCGTGCATGGAGAGCCTCGGACAAGTCAGCGACTCAGATTCTCCCCGAAGGCTGCTGACCATTGTTAATCATCTGAGCTTTTACCAGCCAAAGTTGATTCCACGCAAAGACGGCATGTTAGATCAGACGCTGCCATTGCTGAGTGAATTGTCAGATCAATTTAAACACCTAAAGATATTCAGTGGGCTCGACAATCCGGCCGTGCAAAATGGCTTCGGCCATACGCCGTGTGTAGGTATTCTTTCCGGCTACTTTAACAAATTGCATCGCAGGAACCGGATCTCAATTGACCAAGCTGTTGCCGATGCGATTGGAGGCAGTACGCGTTTTGAGTCCCTGGTCTTTCAAGCAGGGGAAAACCTCAACTTCTCTCAAATATCATGGGACAAACACGGCCTGCCGGTTAGACAGATTGACTCGCCGAGAAAAATTTTCAACTTGCTTTTTGAAGTCGATGAGAAAAAGAAACTGCAACAGCAAATACTCGCTGAGGATCGCAGTATTCTTGACGCGGTCCTAGCTCAGGCCAGATCCATGGAGAAACGTCTCAATGTTTCCGATCGGTCAAAGCTAGACGAATTTCTTACCTCCGTCCGAGAAGTCGAACAGTCAGTTAAACGCCGAGCCTATTGGGCTGATCGTCCCAAGCCGGAAGTTGATTACGACTTGGAGGGCTTTGACCGTAAGTCGGTGGACGATTATGTAGGCACACTGCTGGATCTCGCGGTTCTAGCCTTGGAAACTGATTCAACACGTGCGGTGACCGTTCAGATACCATTTTGGGAAGGATTCAAAGAGCCCGAGATCAGTGGCAACTACCACGACCTTTCGCACCACGGCCAGAAGCCAGAGAAGATTAAAAAACTACTTATGTTGGAGCACGGGATTCTTAACCGGATCAACAATACACTTAACCGTATGAAGAGCAAGACTGTCGGTAGTAGTACTCTTTTTCAACAGAC
>CALKCC010000335.1 GCA_938082855.1 uncultured Pirellulaceae bacterium
AACGTGGGTACGATCGGCCACATTGACCATGGTAAAACAACTACCACTGGTGCGATTCTTGCAGTGCAAGCTGAAAAGGGTCTGGCTGAACACAAGGATTATTCCGAGATTGCAAAAGGTGGTACAGTTCGTGACGAAACTAAGACTGTTACCATTGCTGTGGCTCACGTTGAGTATGAAAGTGAAGTTCGTCACTATGCTCACATTGACTGTCCTGGACACGCTGACTTCATTAAAAACATGATCACCGGTGCTGCTCAGATGGACGGAGCGATTTTGGTGGTATCTGCTGCTGATGGCCCAATGCCTCAGACTAAAGAGCACGTTTTGCTTGCTAAGCAGGTGGACGTACCAGCAATCGTTGTGTTCCTAAACAAATGTGACCTCGTTGATGACGAAGAACTATTGGAATTGGTTGAAATCGAAGTTCGTGAACTTCTAAGTAAGTACGACTTTGATGGTGACAATGCAACAATCGTTCGCGGTTCAGCATTGCCTGCATACCAAAACCCAGGTGACCCAGGTGCTTCTGCCTGTATTACTGAATTGGTTGAAGCAATCGATGCTAATGTCCCAGAACCAGATCGTGACGAAGATAAGCCATTCCTGATGGCCATCGAAGACGTCTTCTCGATCGAAGGTCGTGGTACCGTTGCAACCGGTCGTATTGAACGCGGTGTGATCAATGTTGGCGACGAAGTTGAAATCATCGGACTTAAAGACACTCACACCACGACTTGTACTGGTGTTGAAATGTTCCGCAAGCTGCTCGATAAGGGTATGGCTGGTGACAATGTTGGATGTCTGCTTCGTGGTGTTAAGCGAGAAGACATTGAGCGTGGTCAGGTACTGGCTGCTCCTGGTAGTATCAATCCTCACTTCAAATTTGAAGGTGAAGTTTACTGCTTGAGTAAAGAAGAAGGTGGACGTCATACTCCATTCTTCAGTGGATACCGTCCTCAGTTCTTCTTCCGCACGACAGACGTAACCGGTACTGCTAACTTGCAGGGCGCTGAAATGTGCATGCCTGGTGACAATGTCAAAATGGAAGTTGAGCTACACAAGCCGATCGCGATGGACGAAGGTGTTCGCTTCGCTATTCGTGAAGGTGGTCGAACCGTAGGTTCTGGCGTAGTAACCAAGATTGTCGAGTAATTTTACTCGGCATTCTTTAAACAGGGGTGTAGCTCAATTGGCAGAGCACTGGTTTCCAAAACCAGCGGTTGCGGGTTCAAGTCCCTCCGCCCCTGCCATACAATCCTTGATCCGAGCTGCAGGATTGATGCCTGCTTCTCGGGTTGGGGAATTTACAATTTGAATATTTAACACTGATTTACTCATCGTACGAGATGGATCTGTTACACGTACGAGAGTTTCCGCCGCAAGGTGGACAGCACAATCCGAACGCTGGATGATGATTCGGGGATTGTGTTGAGATAGAGTCAGAGTCGTAGGGAAACCGCGACAGAAATTCTGATTCTAGTTGGCCTGATGGACTCAGCCGGGATTATCACAGCGGGAAACTGTGGTAGCACTCACTGAATTCTATTGCTTCTGAGGCTGAGTAGTCGGTTAGTAACCCGAGTTCTATATGGATTCGGATATTAATTGGATGACAACGACGTAATGTCCAAAAACCCAAATTCGCAGTCTTCTGCTAAATCAGATCAGGCTGTTGTCAATGAATCACTGTTTAAGACTTTGTTGAGTGCCACTCGACACCGTCCCACCATGGGATTGGTGACACGGCGAACGACAATGTTGACATTGTTTATTGTATTTGGGTTGGGGATATGGTCACTCAACATCTGGGCCACAAGTAACTCACAGAACGAGTTTCTGATGAGTAATGGAAATACTATTTGTGGAGTCCTGGCAGTGGCTTCTATCTGGTTTAGTTACCGCATTGTGCACTGGTTCAAATTCGCTGAATTTCTGATCGCAGTGCAGAACGAAATGACCAAAGTTTCCTGGCCCAAACGCCCGGAACTTCTGCGTAGTTCATTCGTTGTGATCTTAACAATGTTTTTATTTACAGCAGCTTTATTTGGGTATGACCTGATCTGGCAGTTGTTGTTGCGGGCTATCGGTATCACCGCGTAATTGCGGCGTACCTATACGACCCTCAAATCAACCCTTCTTTACTTTCCTGACCGACGCGTCTGTTTTGTGAAGAGTGAGCCAATCAAGCTGTAGCCTGGCAGACATGTCAGGAGTATTTGTGTTTCGGAGTTTTAACCGTGAACGAATTTCAAGACGAATCCAATGAGTCGTTAGAACCACCGGCGGATACAACGCCTGCGGCTGACGATAACATTTCTCAGGACTCTCAAGAATCTCAAGATTCACAACAGGCCGCTCAGGAATCCACTCCTGAAACACCTGGCTCTGACACCGTGGAATCCGCAGAACCTGCCGAACAGGCAGAACAGGCAGAAAATGCTTCCGAACAAGTGGAAGCAGCACCTAGTGAGCAGCCTGAAGAGAGTGACGGCGAAGTCGCAGAAGTAGAAGTACAAGCCGAAGCCGAGTCAGACGATAGCACAGAAGATGTTGCCGAGGCGACCGAGGTTGTTGAAGAAGGTGACGCGGACGAGGCAGCTAGCGACGAAGTTCCAGCAGAACAAGAAGATGTTGCTGAAGAAGTTGCTGAAGAGGTCGTGGAACCGGAAGCTGAAGCTGAACCGGAACCTGAGCCCGAGCCAGAAGAAAGTGCTGAAGACGCTCCTTTCGACCCACACAACATTCCCAAGAAATATGACAGCCAGACGTTTGACTGGTACATCCTGAAAGTTCAGGTGAATCGTGAGACTTCGATTCGCGATGGATTATTGCGGCGTATCAAAATGGAAGGCTTAGAGGAATACTTTGAAGAAGTAATCGTTCCGACCGAAGACATTGTCGAGTTCACTCGTAGTGGAAAACGTAAGGTCGTCAAACGCAAACTCTATCCTGGTTACATCATGGTCAAGATGATGTTGCAGGATGATTCATGGTTCCTTGTTCGTGAGACTCCAGGGATCGGTGATTTCACCGGAACATTTGGAAAGCCCACGCCAATGCCGGCCGATGAAGTGGAGCGAATCCTGAGTGTCGCTCAACCTGAAGAAGAGGCGGATGGAGAAGAACCGCAATTGAAAACTGCGATTCCGTTTAAGGCAGGTGACCGAGTTCGCGTGAAGGATGGAAACTTCCAAAACTTCGAAGGAGAAGTAGATGGTATTGACGAAGCCAATGGCCGAGTTACTCTAATCATCAACATCTTCGGTCGAAGCACGCCAGTAGAACTTGAACACTGGCAAATTGAAGAGATTTAAGAAATACAACTGATAGGAGTCGGCGGCATTCGGTAACGAAACCGGATTGCTTGGCAGGCTTCCGCATTTAGACAACCGATCACAACTGTGATTTTTAATGGTGACTTGAAATGGCAAAAGAAGTAGTAGGAGAAACAAAGTTCCAGGTTCCTGGTGGACAGGCAACGCCTGCCCCACCTGTAGGTACAGCACTCGGTAAATTCGGAGTGAACCTTGGGGATTTTGTAACTCAATTCAATGACCGTACACGTGAACTCAACGGCACGCCCGTTCCAGTAATCGTGACCGTTTACAACGACCGTAGCTTTGACTTTATTGTCAAGAGTCCTCCGGCAGCCTCGCTTCTCAAAGAAGCAGCAGGAATCGCCAAAGGTTCCGGAGAGCCTCATGTGACTAAGGTTGGCTCCGTGACGATCGATCAGGTCGATGAAATCATCAAAGTCAAAATGGCTGACCTGAACGCTCGCGATACAGAACATGCTCGCAATATCATCAAAGGTACTGCTCGCAGCATGGGTATCACCGTAGAAGAATAACAACACATAAAACCACTAATTCATACTGGTAAATAAACAGATGGCTAAGAAATCAAAACGATATCTGGCACAACTTGAGAAAGCCGAAGCTGCGGGAGCAGTGAACGTGGCGGATGCAGTTGGCCTGCTGAAATCTTTTGGTGATACAAAATTCGACCAAACCGTTGAAGTGCACATGCACTTGGGTGTGGATCCAAAGCAGGCAGACCAAATCATTCGTGGCTCGCTCGCGCTAACCCATGGTATCGGTCGTGAACTAAAGATTGTTGTTTTTGCTAAAGGCGACAACGCCTCGGCCGCAGAAGCAGCTGGTGCCGACGAAGTTGGTGCTGAAGAGTTGGCTAAGAAGATCAGCGATGGCTGGACAGACTTCGATGTCTGTATTGCCACACCTGACATGATGGGTCTCGTCGGACCGCTCGGTAAAGTCCTCGGTCCTCGTGGCCTGATGCCTTCACCTCGAGCTGGAACCGTGTCTCCTGATGTGGCTCGGGTTGTGGGTGAATACAAGGCTGGGAAGATCGAATTCCGAAACGACGGTGGAGGTAATGTCCACGCGGTGGTAGGTCGTCTGAGCTTTGAGCCAAATCAGCTTGAAGAGAATATCAATGAATTCATTGATCACATCGATTCGCTCAAGCCGGCCACGATCAAAGGTACTTATGTGAAGAGCATCTTTGTGTGTGCCACCATGAGTCCCGGAATTGAAGTTGCACTCTAAAACAAAAGGTTTGAAACCAATTTGGCCAAACTCTGAAAGGTTCAGAACCCGGCCGAAAACGGACATTCATAAATAAGTACGAAACCATGAGTAAATTCGTCAAAAACCTGATCGTCGATCAGATCAAAAAAGAACTCGCCGAAGTTGAAGATTGTGTACTGGTCAACGTCATCGGTCTCGATGCCGGAGAGTCAGGTCAGCTTCGCGATCGGTTACATGAAAAGAACATCAACATCCGCGTTGTCAAAAAGAGTTTAGCGGTCCGAGCTACCGAGGGTACGAGCCTGGCTCCTGCCTTTGAAGAGACGTCCGGAAGTGTTGCCGTCTGTTGGGGTGGCAGTGATTTCGTCTCGATGGTCAAAGAGCTCGTCGACATTGACAAAGACGAAGATAACTTCGAAGCATTCGCCGCTTGCGGTGGAGTGCTCGACGGTGAAGCCCTGACAGCAGAAGCTGTCGCTGAAATCAGCAAATGGCCGACCCGTGAAGAAGTACTCGCCACATTGGTTGGTCAGTTGCTTGGCCCTGGAGCCACTCTGGCAAGTCAGTTGGGTGGTCCTGGAGGCACATTGGCTGCTCAGATCAGCGAGATCGATGGCAGTGGTGCCGACGCATCAGGTGAAGCAGAAGCAGAAGCTCCTGCCGAAGAAGCACCTGCTGAAGAAGTACCGGCCGAGGAAACTCCGGCCGAGGAAACTCCGGCTGAAGAAGCAAGTGCTGAAGAAGCACCGGCTGAAGAAGAATCAACAGAAGAAGCACCTGCCGAAGAAGCAAGTGCTGACGCTGAAGAAGAGGATGCAGAAGAAGCATCTGACGAATAAGTTTGTTTTCTGGCCCCGGCGTTGGGAGTCAGAGAATTTTGAATACAAATGTTTTTTTGTTTTTGCAGTCGGAAAATACCCAGTAGGTTCAGCTCCGTAGGGTTTCCGAATTGCCCAGATAAAGTGAGAAAGGCTTAATCTGAAAATGTCTGACGAAGCAGCAACAGTAGAAGTATCTGCCGAAATCAAAGGCTTAGGCGATCAGCTTGTCGAGTTAACTCTCAAGCAAGCCAAAGAACTCAGTGACTACCTCAAAGACGAGCACGGTATTGAAGCCGCAGCTGGTGGTGGTGCAGTTGTCGTAGCAGCTGGCGGTGCCGGTGGCGACGGTGGTGCAGCCGAAGAGAAAACTGAATTCAACGTGGTTCTAACCGGATTTGGCGACAAGAAATTGAATGTCGTTAAAGAAGTTAAGAACATCACTGGTCAAAGCCTGATGGATGCCAAGAAGCTTGTTGAAGGTGTACCTGCCACAATTAAAGAAGGTGCAGCTAAAGACGAAGCTGAAGCAATCAAAGAGAAGCTTGAAGAAGCAGGCGGTTCTGTCGAACTTCAATAGTTCGCCATGAATCGCAGGCGGGTGGGATTGATCACGAACCTCCTCCCCGGGCCTATATGATTTGTTACCAACGCTCTGGCATGCTTTGCCAGGAGCCGGCGGCAACAAACAAGCTTTGGTACGGTGACTCGAATCAATCTCCCTCGATCTTCTGGTTTTTCCAGGATGGTTGGAGCCTGCGCAGCAATCTGCGTGGTGCTTCCTCATTGGATTCCAGTAAAAACGGTGGATATTCAGACCAATTAGTCGTTACACTGAAGCGTTGATTTAAACGTCTGAAGTGACCTAGTTGGCAAAGCCTGATCCATTCAGGCGTCTTGAATCTCCGGAACTAGTACATTGGCAGCCCGAGTTAGGGTTTCCCACCCCGGTTAAGATTAATCAGCCGGGATTGTGAAAGGTGGTCGTTTGACGCAGGTTAGTATCGCCAGAAGTTTTTCAAACAAAATCTTCGACGAATACAAAACCCCAAGAATCGCTGCGCAGAATTTGCGCGCCGATTGGAATTCCTGTGTTACTAAGCAACCTATTTCACAATTCCTCGTGAATATTTTGACCGTTGGTGCAACTGGTTCTTCGCCAATGCAATCCTTTGATCCCAACCCATTTAGATTTGTTTCGCCACTCTGCTTACCGCAGTCCGGCGGAAAATCGCTTTCCACACAACCAGATCAATTCTAAAGCATGCCCGCTCCCCAATTCGGAGTGGCATGCTTTGTTTTATGGATCAACTTTAAGTTGTGGTTTGGAAAGGAGTTCCACAGACGGCTGTATAAACGGACTAAGTCCGTTTGACCAATGGACGCGACTTGGTAGTTATGACCAGATCGTGACTAGGTCAAAACCAGAGTCTTGAAATCACCGCATACCTTTACGTTATTTACCAACCTAATCAACGACGTGAAACCGTAAGTGCGTCGTGCCCCCGCAAAACCGGCACGATGCCTTTTGACAACGGAGCAACAACATGCCAATTAAAGCACAACGTCGCCTCGAGCCTACCAATATCCATCGCTTCGGCCGTGGCTATGACGCTCATCCAATTCCGGACCTAACCGCAATCCAGACTGCCAGCTATGAAGCATTTCAGCAGGCAGGTACGGACCCGGCCAAGCGTAAGGAACAGGGGCTTGAAGGAGTACTGCAGGAAATCTTCCCTGTAGAAAGTTACGACAAACAGCTCACTCTGGACTACTTGGATTACGATCTGGGTAAACCTCGTTACACCCCGGAAGAATGCCGTCAGTTGCGGTTAACCTACGGGCGTCCACTCAAAGTGAAGCTCCGCCTTAATAAAGAAGAGCCCATTGAGGAAGCAGTCTATCTGGGCGACCTTCCCGTCATGATGGGTGGTGGTGAATTCATCATCAATGGTGCCGAGCGTGTTGTTGTCAGTCAGTTACACCGGTCACCTGGTGTTGACTTCGTAATGGAAGCGGACACAACCACCGATCGCAAGTTAGCCAGTTGCCGAGTGATTCCTGAGCGTGGTAGTTGGATCGAAGTAAACGTAACGAAGAAAGATTTGCTGAGCATCCGTATCGACCAGAGCGGTAAGTTTTCGGCAATGACGCTTCTGCGAGCGATGGGTCCCGAATACAGTTCGGATGCCGACATTCTGCGAACGTTTTATGACACGCAAGAAGAGACCGTCAAGGATGGGCGTAGTGTCAGTAAGATCGAAGGTAAGAAAACGGTTGACGATGTGGTTTATCCTGCCAGCAGCGAACGAGCTGGTGAAATCATTCTGGAAGCCGGTCAAAAGATCACTCGCAATGCGGCTGAATTAATCTGTACTTCAGGCCTCGATAAAATCGAAGTCATGGAAGACACCAAAAGCAACTTGATCTTCAATTCGCTGGAAGATGACACCACCAGTAGTCATGAAGAAGCGTTGTTGCGAATCTATCAACGTCTTCGTCCCGGAAATCCTCCGCAGCTTGAAAAAGCACGGACATTGTTCCAAGAGAAGTTCTTTGACTCCAACCGCTATCGGTTAGGACGTGTCGGACGATTCCGTATCAATCGAAAGTTTGGACTGTCGGTTCCGGAAGCGGAAATGACATTACGTCCGGAAGACCTGATTGCTTCGATCGAATATCTGATCGGGCTAACCATTCAGGACTCGGACATGAACCTCCAGAAGTATCAAATTCTGAAATGTGATTACATTCACGTGGATGACATTGATAACCTTGGAAATCGTCGTCTGCGAACGATTGATGAATTGGCTTCTGATGAATTGCGAAAAGGATTCCTGAAACTACGACGTACGGTTCAGGAACGTATGAGCATGAAAGATCAGGAGGATATGACGCCTCGTAGCCTGATCAATCCCAAGAGCATTTCTGCTGCGATCGAGTATTTCTTTGGCCGTGGTGAATTGTCACAAGTGGTTGACCAAACCAACCCACTTAGCCAGTTGACTCATGAACGTCGTTTATCGGCATTAGGCCCTGGTGGTTTGAATCGTAAGCGAGCAGGCTTTGAAGTGCGAGACGTTCACATTTCGCACTACGGACGAATTTGCCCGATTGAAACGCCTGAAGGAACCAATATTGGTCTGATTTCAAGCCTGGCTATTTATGCCAGTGTCGATGATTACGGCTTCCTGGTTACTCCTTACCGAAAGGTAAATAACGGTCGCGTCACCGATGAGATCTGCACGTTACGGGCGGATGAAGAAGCAAACGCATATGTAGCACCAGCCGATATCGCTGTGGATGGCAACAAGATCGTTGGCGGCCCTAACCTGATCGCTCGTATTCGTGGTGACTTCCGAATCGTTAATCCGGAAGAAATCGAATACATGGACATCGCACCATGTCAGATGGTTGGTGTCTCTGCCAACTTGATTCCATTCCTGGAACATGACGATGCGAACCGAGCTTTGATGGGCTCTAACATGCAGCGACAGGCCGTACCTCTGTTGGAAGCCGAGCCTCCAATCGTTGGTACCGGTATGGAGCGTCATATCGCTCAGAACTCCAGCATGGTAGTTCGAGCTCAGAACTCTGGCCGCATCAACCAGGTGGATGCCACTCAGATTACGGTGGGTAACACCGTTCACAAACTGAAGAAGTATGTCGGTCTGAATGAGCGAACCTGTAACAATCAAAAACCGATTGTGGCATTGGGTGACAAAGTCGAAGCTGGGCAGGTTATCGCCGACGGAGCAGCCACTCGTAAGGGTGAGTTAGCACTGGGTCGAAACGTGCTTGTTGGCTTCATGTCCTATGAAGGATACAACTTTGAAGACGCGATCATCATTAGTGAAGAATTGGTGGTCAATGACGTCTACACTTCAATTCACATTGAAGAATACGATGTGGAAATTCGTGAAACGAAGCTGGGCCGTGAAGAGTTCACTCGAGACATTCCTAATGTCAGTGAAAAAATGCTTCGCAACCTGGATGACAACGGAATTGTTCAGGTGGGTACTTATGTCAAACCTGGCGACATTCTGGTCGGTAAAGTCTCACCAAAATCCAAAACGGAATTAACTCCGGAAGAAAAACTTCTGCACGCGATCTTTGGTCGTGCGGGTGAAGACGTGAAAAACGACTCACTCGAAGTACCATCGGGTGTGGAAGGGATTGTAATCGACACCGAGAAGTTCTCGCGACGAATGAGTTTATCAGACGCCGAACGTAAGATTTTCGAAAAGGATCTTAAAGAAGCGGAAACAGCTGGTAACGCCAAGGTCGTGGAATGCTTCCTGGAAATGATCGGAGAAATGGAAGGCGTTCTGGGTCGTAAACTAAGCGACGAAGATGGAACTCCTTACCGCACCAACGATGACATCAAGTATCTTGCCGAAGTCGCGGAACACTTCCGCGTCGACAGTGTCACAGGATCCATGCGAAGCGCGGATTCCGTGGCCAAGATTACTACGATTCACAAGGCACATCTGGAAGGTCTGGAACAGGCTCTCGATGTACGTGACCGTGAACTCAACACCATGAAACGTGGTGATGAACTTCGCAGCGGCGTGTTACAGATGGTCAAAGTCTACATTGCCACCAAACGGACGATTTCCGTCGGTGACAAAATGGCCGGACGCCACGGTAACAAAGGAGTGATCGCCAAGATCCTTCCTGTGGAAGACATGCCGTTCCTGGAAGATGGTACGCCGATCCAGATCATGTTGAATCCACTTGGTGTTCCCAGTCGTATGAACGTGGGACAGATTTTGGAAACCCACCTCGGATGGGCTGGTGCCAGACTTGGCACACAATTCCAAACGCCAATTTTCGATGGTGCGAAAGAAGGCGAAATTAATGAATGGCTGGATAAAGCGGACTTACCGTCGCACGGTAAGGTCTCTTTATACGACGGTCGTACAGGCGAATCGATGGAACAGGAAACCACGGTTGGCTACATCTACATGTTGAAGCTTCACCATCTGGTGGATGATAAGGTTCATGCTCGAAGCACCGGACCTTACTCGCTGATTACTCAGCAACCACTCGGCGGTAAAGCACGATTTGGTGGACAGCGATTTGGAGAAATGGAAGTTTGGGCTTTGGAAGCATACGGAGCCGCTTACATTCTTCAGGAATTACTGACCGTCAAGAGTGACGACGTGGAAGGCCGTACCAAGATTTACGAATCGATGGTCAAAGGTGAAAACACGCTCGAAGCCGGCACTCCTGCCAGTTTCGACGTGCTCACAAACGAGATTCGTGGTCTGGCTCTGAATATGCAGCTCGAAAAACGACGCGTCTAATCAGAGTTTTCCTTTCCTAACAAACACCCAACCCTGTTAACCCCAAACCGGTTAATGTGATCCCAAAAGGAGCACGAGCAAATGACAGTTGGCGAAAATAATTACGACAGAATCAATGATTATGCCTCAGTGAAAATCTCACTGGCGCGACCACACGATATTCGTAGTTGGTCTTTTGGTGAAGTCAAAAAGCCTGAAACTATTAACTACCGAACGTACCGTCCCGAAAAGGATGGTTTGTTCTGTGAACGAATTTTTGGTCCTGAAAAGGACTGGGAATGTGCCTGCGGAAAATACCGTGGGATGAAGTACAAGGGAATGATCTGCGATCGCTGTGGCGTTAAAGTCACACACTCCCGAGTACGTCGTAAACGTATGGGCCATATTGAACTGGCAGCACCAGTGGTTCATATCTGGTTCTTCAAGGCGATGCCTAGTCGACTTGGAAACTTGCTGGCGATGAAAACAACCAGTTTGGAAAAAGTGATCTACTTCCAGGATTACGTCGTTGTTGATCCGGGTGAAACCGATCTGGAAGAAAAGCAATTGCTGACGGAAGAGGAATACCGCGCTGCTCGTGAGCAGTACGGTCCCACAGCCTTCGAAGCTGACATGGGTGCCGAAGCTGTCCGTAAACTGCTTTCCAAAATGGATCTGGTTCAGCTTTCCGACCAACTGCGGAAAGATTTGGAAGAGACCAACAGCAAGCAAAAGAAGAAAGACTTCACCAAGCGTTTAGAAATTGTGGAAGCTATTCGGGATAGTGAAAACCGACCCGAGTGGATGGTGCTGGAAGTGATTCCTGTCATCCCTCCAGATCTGCGTCCACTCGTTCTTCTCGATTCCGGGAACTTTGCGACCAGTGACCTAAACGACCTGTATCGCCGAATCATCAACCGAAACAATCGTCTGCGAAAATTGGTTGACCTCAATGCACCGGAAGTGATCATTCGAAATGAAAAGCGAATGTTACAGCAGTCCGTCGATGCGTTGTTTGATAACAACCGTTGTAAGCGACCTGTTCTGGGTAGTAGCAACCGACCTCTGAAATCCCTGACAGACATGATCAAAGGGAAGCAGGGACGATTCCGTGAAAACTTACTCGGTAAACGTGTGGATTACTCCGCTCGTTCTGTGATCGTTGTAGGCCCGCGGTTGAAATTGCACCAATGTGGTCTCCCTAAGAAGATCGCTCTGGAACTGTTCCAGCCCTTTATCATTCGCAAACTGAAGGAACTCGGTCACGCCGATACCATCAAGAGTGCGAAGAAGATGCTTGAGCGTAAGGACGAAGAAGTTTGGGACATTCTCGAGATGGTCATTAAGAACCATCCGGTCTTGCTCAACCGAGCTCCTACGCTTCACCGAATGGGGATCCAAGCCTTCGAACCTACTTTGGTTGAAGGAAATGCAATCCACCTGCATCCGCTGGTATGTAAAGGATTCAACGCAGACTTCGACGGTGACCAAATGGCCGTCCACCTGCCACTGAGTGTCGAAGCTCAGGTGGAAGCGCATACTCTGATGTTGGCTACGAATAACATCTTCGCTCCATCGAATGGTAAGCCAATCATGAGTCCATCACAGGATGTCGTGATGGGTTGCTACTACTGTACGCTCGACATGCCTCGTCGAACCGGAGAAGGAATGATCTTCTCTAGTGCCGATGAAGCTGACTTTGCGTTTGCTCAGGGTGCCATTGAACTCCAGGCTCGAATCAAAGTTCGCTTGCCGAAGAGTCGCCGAGTGAAGACGGAAGATGACAGTGCTGAATTCGGAGCAATCATTGATACGACTTATGGTCGTATCCGATTTAACATGATGCTGCCAACCGGCATGGACTATTACAACAAGACTCTGCGAAGTGGTGACTTGTCGAGTATTATTGCCGACTGTTACGAGCGTCTTGGCCGAGCGGCTACGATTGACCTGCTCGATGACATGATGCAATTCGGATTCCACGAAAGTACTCGTTCAGGACTCTCCTTTGCTACTGACGACCTCGTCACACCAGACGAGAAATTGGGTGAAATCGAAGCGGCTGAGAAGAAGGTCGTGAAATTCTCCAAGTTGTATCAGCGTGGTGTCATTACTGAAATGGAACGGTACAACCAGGTACTGGATACCTGGACTCACGCTCGGGAAGAAATCACCTCGAAGATGATGGAAGCCATGGAGCATGACTATCGTGAAGAAGAACGCGATGGTTATGTAAACCCCGTATTCCTCATGGCACACTCCGGTGCTCGTGGTGGGATTGAACAAATTCGACAGCTTGCCGGTATGCGTGGT
The DNA here is from genome assembly GCA_938082855.1 of uncultured Pirellulaceae bacterium. Taxonomy (GTDB): domain Bacteria; phylum Planctomycetota; class Planctomycetia; order Pirellulales; family Pirellulaceae; genus UBA721. Next base: position 12,976 of record CALKCC010000335.1, read on the forward strand.
CTGATGGCTAAGCCAACTGGTGAAATCATCGAAACGCCGATTAAAGCGAACTTCCGTGAAGGGTTGAGTGTACTTGAGTACTTTAGCTCCACTCACGGTGCTCGTAAGGGACTAGCTGATACCGCTCTGAAAACAGCGGACTCGGGTTACCTAACTCGTAAGTTAGCCGACGTCGCTCAGAATGTCGTTGTCACGATGGAAGACTGCGGTACCACACAGGGGATTACCAAAGGGGTGATTTACCGTGGTGAAAAAGTCGAAGTCAAGTTGTCGGATGCCATCTTTGGCCGAGTTAGCCGTCAACCAATCGCTGACTTGGTAACCGGTGAAGTGATTGTGGCCGAAAACGAAATGATCACGACAGAAAGCGCTCGAAAAATCGAAGAGCTGGGTGTCGACAAGATTCAGGTTCGTTCAGGCATGACTTGTGAGGCTCCTTTGGGAGTTTGCCGCTGTTGCTACGGTATGGACCTGGCAACCGGCCAGCTCGTAGAAGAAGGTATGGCCGTCGGTATCATCGCTGCCCAAAGTATCGGGGAACCTGGTACTCAGCTGACCATGCGTACGTTCCACATCGGTGGTACGGTAAATACGAGTGTGGAAGAGAGCGATATCAAGAGTCAGAAGGGCGGTATCATCAAGTTCACTCATCTGCGTTATGTTGAAAACGAAGAGGGTGCGAAGATCGTCCTAACTCGAAATAGTGAAGTGGCGATTCTCGATCCGAAAGGACGTGAACTTGAGAAGCATGCCGTTCCTGCCGGATCGATTCTTAAGGTGAACGAAGACGATACGGTCAAAACAGGGAAAATTCTCTGCGAATGGGACCCACACAGTATTCCGATTATCGCCGAAGTCGGTGGTAAAGTTCGTTATGAAGATGTGGTCGATGGCGAAACACTGCGACTTGAAAAAGACGCTGGTGGTAGCATGCGAAAGATGATCATGGATCATAAGGGTGAACTTCACCCGCAGATCGTGATGGAAGACGCCGACGGACGACCTCAGGATGTTTATTACCTACCTGAAGGTGCTCATATTGAGGTTGAAGAAGGCGATAACATCAAGGCGGGTGCGATTCTGGCGAAGACGCCACGTGAAGCTTCTGGTGTGACTGACATTACCGGTGGTCTTCCTCGAGTCACGGAAATCTTCGAAGCTCGGAAGCCTAAAGACCCATCTGTCATCGCTGAGATCGACGGTGTGGTTGAGATTAAGGGCGAGAAGAAACGTGGTAAACGCTCGATCATGGTAAGGAACGAAGAAACCGGTCTTGAACATGAACATCTCGTGCCTCCTGGGAAACGCTTCCTGGTACACACAGGAGATATCGTTGTTGCCGGTAAAGAATTGGTTGATGGTCCATTAGTACCTCACGATATTCTCCGAGTTTCCGGTGAAGAAGAAGTTCAGCGATATCTGCTACGTGAAATCCAGCAGGTCTATCGTAGCCAACGAGTAGAAATCAATGACAAGCACATTGAAATCATCGTGGCTCGAATGCTACGAAAAGTGAAAATTGAAAAAGCCGGTAACACGAGCTTATTGGAAGGTACGATCGTAGACAAATACGAATTCCATAAAGCCAATGAAGCACTCAAGCAGTGCTTGAAGATTAAATCGACCGGCGATTCCAGTTTCCCGAAAGACACGCTTGTACCAAAAGCCGTCTTGCAGGATGCTAATGATCAGCTGGAAGCAGAAGGCAAAACCCCTGCCAAGGGAACCAAGCCTGAGCCAGCGACTGCCAGTACTCAGTTATTGGGTATTACCAAAGCAGCCGTTCAGAGTTCCAGCTTTATCTCGGCAGCTAGTTTCCAAGAAACAACGAAAGTGCTCACCGAAGCGGCTTTGGCCAGCAAGAAGGACCGCTTAGTTGGATTGAAGGAAAACGTGATTCTGGGACACTTGATACCGGCTGGTACAGGATTCCGCAAATTCCAGGAAAGTGAAGTTCGATATCAACCTGATGCTCTTCAAGCCATTAGTGAAGAAGAGCCGGATGCGTTGGTAACGGAATTCCCTCTGTTAAGTGCGGATACTCCAGCTCCATCACTGGATTCACTACTCGGTGGAAGCGAAGCTCCTGCTGTAGAAGAGAATCCGGAAGAATAGATTCCAAGCATGGTGATCACTCCTGTTTGCCGATACAATATGGGCAAACAGGAGGAATCCCGGCTGGATTGTCTGTTCTCCTCCTACCGTCTTAAATCCCAATAAGTGAGGCGGTCCTAACCAACGGACTTAGGTTAGGTATCTTAGGCAAGGTCGCCTACTAAGTTGTTCTTTAAAAACATCGATTGGGAATTGACAACGATGGATGAGAGTGTAACTTGAGTAGTTTCCGGGAGTTTTAGGGCTCTCGGCAGGGCATCCCCGTATTTATGGGGTAAGCTTACAAAACATAATAATAGAACGAAAAAACATAACGGCTTTTGGAAATACCCTATGCCAACAATTAATCAACTCATTCGCAAAAACCGCAAGAAGAAACGCAGTAAGTCCAAAGCACCTGTGCTGGAACGATGCCCTCAGAAACAGGGTGTCTGTCTTCAGGTGCGTACGATGACGCCAAAGAAACCAAACTCGGCGTTGCGTAAGATTACTCGTGTTCGTCTTTCGAATGGCAAGGAAGTAACGGTTTATATTCCTGGTGAAGGTCACAACCTGCAGGAACACTCGATTGTGTTGGTACGTGGTGGTCGAGTTCGCGACTTACCTGGTGTACGTTATCAGGTTGTCCGTGGTGCTCGAGATGCTTTGGGTGTGGATGGACGTCGGCAGTCACGAAGTCGTTACGGTGTCAAACGACCTTAAGCAAGGTTTGGGCACTGCCTCAGTACGTTCCAAAAGGATCGTTCCAAACGGATCATTTATAGAGAGTTAAGAGACAATCCAAGATGGGTAAGATTACCGCAAGTAAAAAGCAGTTGAAGCCAGACCCGCGCTTCAATTCCCTGCTCGCCAGCAAGTTCATCAACTGCCTGATGCTCGATGGCAAAAAAACTGTTGCTCAAAACGTGTTCTACCAGGCACTCGAAGAAATCAGCACTCGTGTTGCTGACGTCGAGCCACTGGAAGTGTTCACCGAAGCAATCGAAAATGTAAAACCACATATCGAAGTACGCTCCAAGCGTGTTGGTGGTGCTGCTTATCAGGTTCCCATGCAAGTGAATCGCAATCGCCAGCAGGCATTGGCATTTCGCTGGATTCTGATGGCTGTCCGTGAAAAGAAAGGACGCCCCACTCACCTGAAGTTGGCCGACGAACTCGTCGCCGCCTACAAGAAGGAAGGTGCTGCGATCACTCGACGTGAAAATGTTCACCGTATGGCCGAAGCAAACAAAGCGTTTGCTCACTTTGCCTGGTAAACATTCCAAATCAAATCAAGCCGCGTTCGACAATTATGTCACGCGGCTTTTTTTGTGCATTTAGCCAAACTCCAAACTGACGTTTCCCATTACGAATCGTCTTCATCGTTCTGTTCCTTTTGTTCCCCTCAATTCCCTTTAATTCAGAGTCCCCCCGATCATGTCTCGTCAAATCGACAAGCTAAGAAACATCGGAATCATTGCCCATATCGATGCCGGAAAAACCACCGTCACTGAACGTATGTTGTTCTACAGTGGCGCGAAACATCGAGTGGGCATGGTGGACAAAGGCACAACGGCCACGGATGACGACCCGGAAGAACAGGAACGTGGCATCACCATTTACTCCGCCTGTGTGACCTTTAGCTGGAAAGACATTCACATCAACCTGCTCGACACGCCGGGGCACGTCGACTTTACCGCCGAGGTGGAACGATGTTTACGAGTGCTGGACGGAGCTGTGGTTGTATTCAGTGCGCGGGAAGGAGTCGAGGCTCAAAGTGAAACCGTCTGGCGTCAAGCGGATAAGTATGGAGTCCCGCGAGTTGCATTTATCAATAAGATGGACCGGGAAGGTGCAGATTTCGAAAATGTGTTTAACGAAGTCGGCAATCGGCTCCAGGCTAATCCCGTGGCCATTCAGGTTCCCGTCGGAGCTGGGCCTGCTCATGTGGATGAACCTTTTAGTGGTGTACTGGATTTAATCCGGTTGAAAATGCTGCAATTCGATTCCGCTAGTGAAGGAGCGGATATATCCGAATCTGAAATTCCTGAAGAGCATATGGCTTTGGCACAACTGTGGCGTGAGTCCATGCTTGAGCAGCTTGCCGAGCACAGTGATGAACTCATGGAACTTGTTCTGATGGAAGAAGAGATTCCAGAGCAGTTAATTCATGCCGTTCTCCGTAAGGCAACCATTGAGCGAGCTATTCAACCGGTGCTCTGTGGCTCAGCGTTACACGGCATTGGCGTGCAACCTGTTCTCGACGCAGTTCAGTACTATCTCCCCAGTCCCCAGGAACGCCCACCGGTCGAAGGTGAAGCCATGGGTAAAGGAAAGAAGAGCGAATCCGGTACGGTAGCAAGAAAGCCGGAACCGAGTGAGCCCTTCTGTGGTTTGGTCTTTAAGATCATCCCCGCCAAGACCGGCGATATTTCCTGGGTACGAGTTTATTCCGGCACACTCAAAGCCAATTCCCGAATCTACAATCCTGGGAAGGACAAGAAAGACAATATCGCGCAGCTCTGGCAAATCTATGCCACCCGCAAGGACCCACAAGGACAGATCGATTCGGTGGAAACCGGTGATATCGTGGGAATCATCGGACTCCGACACAGCATTACCGGTGACACACTGTGCGATGCGGCTCACCCAATCCTGCTGGAGACAATCGATTTTCCCGAAACGGTCATTTCTATGGCGATTGAACCAGAGAACACCACCGAGCGGGATAAGCTGGAAGACACACTGGAAATGCTTCTTCGTCAGGACCCAACGCTGGAAGTCATCAGCGGCGACACCGGCCAGACGTTGATGCGAGGCATGGGTGAATTGCATTTGGAAGTCATCAAGAATCGTTTACTGAGAGAATTCAATCTCAATGTACGATTCCACAAACCCCAGGTTAGTTATCGCGAAACCATTCAGGACAGTGTGGAAGTGGTCGGTGAATGTAACCGTCTGATTAACGGCGTGCAGAAATTCGCACGTGTGAAGTTGCGTTTAGAGCCTGATGAAAAGGTCACTCAGGGCGTGGCCATCATGAATCAGCTTGCTCCCGAGAGCCTGATGCCTGAATTGCTGGAGGCGACGTTCGATGAATTGAGAAGTTGTGCTTCTGGGGGAGGGTCGATTGCCGGCTTCCCGTTAATGAAGATGAAAGTCACCGTTTTGGATACCGAGGTGGCAGAAGAAGGTTCGGACGACATCGCTTTCCGGATTGCCTCGTCTCATGCCTTTGAGCAGGGGCTTCAAGCTGGAAAACCGGTACTGCTTGAACCGATTATGAGGCTTGCCATCACGACTCCGGAGGATTATCTGGGAGATTTTGTCGGAGACCTACAAATGCGTAGGGCTATTATTGTGTCTACGGATCCACGTGGAGACCGTACCGATATAGTTGCTCACGCACCGATGAAGGAATTATTTGGTTATTCAAGTGCGATGCGGAGCCTCAGTCAGGGACGAGCTGGCTGTAGTATCGAACCGTTACAGTACAGTCCGGCACCGGCAGAAGACATACAAGAGTTGGGATTCTAAGCTGAAATAGGGTAAGGCATGGGATCTGTTGGCACTCGGGATGAATATGAGGTTTGGCAAGCAAAATACCTCTGATTTTCACGCCGGGAGCGAGTGGTTTTCATTGAGTTGGAAATCACCTTAATACGATACATATTGTTTATTGAGACGGGCTAAATACAGCGTTTGACAATTCGAATCTTTTTACCGATTTTTGAAAATCTCGCTGTTGACGATCCATGCATACGGACGTAACTTAGACTGTTTCCCCACCTAACATTATTGTGACCTGTTTAGGGCGCTTATTTTACGAGCAAGTGGCTCGATAAGTGTGTTATCAGGGATTGGCAATTGGGTGCCTTCTGTGCAAACAGAAGAACTTTCGAGGCGCTGACAATGGATGTCGCTTTGCCTGTAGGGTGTTTTACGCCCCGGCATAGCTAACGGCTGTTAGTGCTGAGTGTAGACATATGTTTTTTGGACCTCAAAACTCAATAGGGAGTTTTACTAGTGGCAAAACAAACTGAAGTGCTCCGCATACGAATGGAAGCTTACGATCACGCGATTCTGGACCAGAGCGCTCTTGATATCGTAGACACAGCCAAGCGAACCCACTCGGAAGTACATGGCCCCATCCCGCTGCCGACTCGGATTGAGCGATATACGGTACTCCGTAGTCCTCACGTCAATAAGAAGTCACGGCAGCAATTCGAGATTCGTACTCATAAACGAATTATCGATATTGTCGAAGCAACTGCAGGAACGATTGAAGCGCTGAACAAGCTTAATCTTCCCGCTGGTGTGGATATCAAGATTAAAGCTACGACTCGCTAAGGATTAGCGGCGTCAAGGTAGAGAAAGATCGAGAGATCTTGTCGGGCGATGAGTGATCGTCGGGCGAATAAAAAAAGAGATAGTAAACAAGACTATGAATGGAAGTCAGTCAGGTAACCTCCTGTAAAAGGGGAGTCCTGGCCGGCAAAGACCACGAGGCATATTGCGATGACCAAAGGAATACTAGGCCGTAAGGTCGGTATGACGCAGATTTATGATGAACAGGGCAATGCAGTTCCTGTCACAGTGATTGAGGCTGGTCCTTGTCACGTTCTGCAGATTCGAACGGTTGACCGAGACGGTTATGAAGCCATCCAACTTGGCTTTGATGATAAGAAGCGTCCTCAGGGCAAACGGATAAATCAGAGTCAGGCTCGTCGCAGTGAACGTGGTCATGTCAGTGGAAAGCTTGGTAGCAAACGCAGCGAGCGTCGCGCCTCCGCTGGCATTGAAGCAACTCCCAAGGCTGAATGTGAGCCTAAGAAATTCATTCGGGAGTTTCGAGGATCCACCGATGGCTATGAAGTCGGACAGGAAGTAACCGTAGCGGATCTCGCTGAGGTATCCAGTGTCGACGTGCAGGCTATCAGTAAGGGTCGCGGATTTGCGGGTGTAATGAAGCGACACAATTTCTCTGGTCAGCGAGCCACGCACGGGGTGAAGAAAGTTCACCGTCACGCTGGTGGTACTGGTATGAGTGCTTACCCGAGTCGTTTGTTCAAAGGGAAGCGAATGGCGGGTCAGTATGGAGCCAAGCAGGTAACCAACCGTAATTTGAAGTTGGTCCGAGTGGACGAGGATAACAATCTATTGTTGGTTAACGGTAGTGTTCCAGGTCCAAACGGTGGCTACGTGGTTATTAATGAAACCAACCACGTTGGTTAAGAGAAAGACAAGCAAAGGAAACGCTCCATTTAGGGCATAAAACGATGGCAACATTAGACGTATACAACTTATCCGGCGACGTAACCGGCAGTATTGAGATCGACACGGACAAGCTTCCGTCGATTAACAAGCAATTGCTGCACGACGTGGTTGTGATGTATCAAAACAATCTGCGACAGGGCAGCGCCAAGACCAAGACTCGTGGTGAGGTTGCTGGTTCTCGTCGAAAGATGTACCGCCAAAAGGGTACGGGTAATGCTCGTGCCGGTCACCGCACCAGTGGTGTTCGTCGTGGTGGTGGTCACATTTTCGCCAAGGCTCCTCGTAATTTCTACTATCGTCTTCCAGCCAAGGCTGTTCGCAAGGCGACTCGTATGGCGATTGCTTCCAAGATTCTGGACAACGAAATTGTTGTTGTCGACGGACTTAGCTTGGAAGCTCCTCGTACGAAGGAAATCACCGGGCTACTGAGTAATCTGGACCTCTGTGGTAAGAGTGCATTGATTACGACAGCAGAAAATAACACCAATGTATATAAGAGTGCTCGCAATATTCAGCGAGTGGATGTATCCACACTGGACAACCTTAACGCATTAAGCGTTTTGAAAGTCGATGCACTTGTAATGACTCGGGAAGCGGTAGAAGCATTAAACGCCAAGTTAAATGCTTAATGCTTCCTTTTAATTTGAAATAACAAAAGCCTTAAACAACAGGTTTAACAATGGCTCAATCTGGTATTCAGAATCGACAACCCAAATCACGGCTCGTACTCGAGCCGCATCAGGTGATCCTGCGTCCGCTGGTCACTGAAAAGGGAATTCATCGTAGCACTCGTCATCATCAGTATGCTTTCGAGGTCAATCCTCTGGCTGACAAGATCATGATTCGTGAAGCGATTGAAGCTTTGTATCCAAATGTTGTAGTTACGAAAGTTGCGACTCAGAACCGCAAGGGGAAAGCTCGTCGCTATCGCTACCGCATGGGGAAGACGAAGAACTGGAAAAAAGCGATTGTCACGTTGGATCCAAATCACGGAGAAATTGAATTCTTTTAATGGTTGACGAATTGGGGCAGATGGCTGTTCTGACAAGCAATCAGTGATTGAGAGAATTGAGAAATAGACATGGGTATTCGACATTACAAGCCGACAACACCAGGACGTCGTGGTGCAACTGTTAGTGACTTTAAGGATCTAACTCCAGGATACGAAGTAGAGAAATCTTTGCTTCGTCCTATCACGAAGACCGGTGGTCGTAATAATCAAGGAAAGATCACAGCACGACATCGTGGTGGTGGTCACAAGCGTCGTTATCGTGTGATTGACTTCAAGCGATATAAGGACGGAATCGAAGCTCGTGTAGATTCGATTCAGTACGATCCAAACCGTAGCGCTCGCATTGCCTTGCTGAAGTACGCAGATGGTGAGAAGCGATATATTATCGCTCCTGATGGACTGGCTGCCGGCATGACGGTTGTTAGTGGTGAATCAGCAGAACCTAAAGTTGGTAACTGCATGCAGCTCAAGAACATTCCTACTGGAATGACCGTTCACAATATTGAACTGTATCCTGGTCGCGGAGCATGTATGTGCCGCAGTGCCGGAACCAGTGCCGTATTGATGGCTCGTGAAGGAACTTGGGCTCAGTTATCACTTCCGAGTGGTGAAATTCGCCGAGTTCCGATTAAGTGCCGAGCGGTTGTTGGGAAGGTTGGAAACACTGATCACAACGCGATTGTGCTTGGAAAAGCCGGTCGAAAGCGTTGGTTAGGTCGTCGTCCTCATGTTCGAGGTACGGCCATGAATCCAATCGATCACCCGCACGGTGGTGGTGAAGGTCGAACCAAAGGTGGTCGTCATCCTGTTTCGCCAACGGGTGTACCGGCTAAGGGTGGAGCGACACGTAAGCGTCGTAAGCCATCGAATGCGTCGATTGTACGTCGTCGTCGATCACGTCGTTACGGTCAACTGAAACTAAAATAGTACTCGTTGTAGTATTTAACAAACCATAGAAGGTCAACCATGAGTAGATCTCTGAAAAAAGGTCCTTTCGTCGATTTCAAAACGTTCCGCAAGGTGGAGCGTCAAATCGAAGAAGGTATTAACAAACCTATTAAAACCTGGGCACGTGCTTGCACGATTGTTCCTGAATTTGTGGGTTTCACTTTTTTGGTCCATAACGGCCGACAGCATATGGAAGTTCATATCACCGAAGATATGGTTGGACATAAGTTGGGTGAATTCGCTCCAACGCGAACATTCAAAGGTCATAAGGACTAGTGGAATCTGACACCTTTGTCAGACCCCCGGTCATCCGGATCACGTAGTCCGGATAATTACGTTTAGAAAGAGTAAAGAGGGAACAGGCCCATGGCAGGCAAACAGTTCCAAGCAAGTCATCGATACGCACGAATTAGTGCTCGTAAAGTTCGTCCACTGGCCGACCTGGTTCGTGGAAAGAATGTAGTAGACGCGTTGAGTATTCTTGAGTACCAACCGCAGCGGGGAGCATACCTGCTGAAGAAGGTAATCGAAAGTGCTTTAGGAAATGCAATGGATCCGGATCAATCATCTGATTCTCAGATGGTACGTCCTGAAGATCTGGTCATTTCTGATGTACGTGTTGACGGTGGTCCGATGTTCAAACGCATGCGACCTCGAGCTCGTGGAATGGCATTTGTGATTAAGAAACGAACTTCGCACATCCGAGTCACGCTCGGAAGTGATGACTAAATAAATCAAAGGAAGGGAGACCTCCGGTAGTCGAATATTGGAATTTCGAGCCAGGTGGTCTTTAACACCCCAGAGAGTAGTAAAAAACTATGGGTCAAAAAGTAAATCCTATCGGCTTCAGAACAGGTGTCGTTCAAGGTTGGAAGAGTCGCTGGTACGCTTCCAAACAGGAATTCGCGGGCCTGCTTCTTGAAGACAAGAAGATCCGAGAATTTATCAAAGATCATCCGAAACGACCTCAATACCGTAATGCCGGTATTGATCGCATCGAAATCGAACGTACTCGGGATGAAGTCAAAGTCATCCTGCATGTCGCTCGACCTGGATTGATCATTGGGAAGAAGGGTCAGGAAGTTGAGTTACTGCAGGAAGAATTGCAGAACTTGGTGGGTCGTCGCATCAATCTGAAGATTGAAGAGATTTCCCGTCCCGAGTTGCAGGCACAGCTTGTTGCAGAAGACATTGCCGGTCAATTATCACGTCGAGCTAGTTTCCGACGAACCATGAAGCGTTCGATGGAACAGACGATGGATGCAGGTGCCAAGGGCATCAAGATTCAACTGGCAGGTCGTTTAGGTGGAGCTGAAATGGCTCGCCGTGAAAAACAAATCACCGGATCGATTCCGCTGAGTACATTGTCCGCCAAGATTGATTACGGCTTTGCTGAATCATGGACGGCACAGGGACACATCGGCGTTCAGGTCTGGATTAACCAAGGTACATATCAGGGAGACAGTTCCGATGGCGCTAATGCCGAGACGGATAAAGCATCGAAAGGTGCAAAGAGGCCGAATAAAGGGTAACGCGACTCGTGGAAACA
>CALKCC010000336.1 GCA_938082855.1 uncultured Pirellulaceae bacterium
GATGGTGATGGCCGGATGGATAAAGTAACACGCTTCGTGGATGACATGGTGTTACCACGTATGATCCTCCCTCTCGACGATCGCATTATTATCAATGAGACCTACACAGAGGATTACTATAGCTATCGAGATACCGATGGCGACGGTGTGGCAGATGAAAAGGAATTGCTTTATCCCGGAGGACGGGCTGGAGGGAATCTGGAGCACCAAAACAGTGGCATGATATGGGGGATTGATAATTGGATTTATACAGCTCGCTTGGGCCTAAGACGATTGAAATACGTCGATGGGAAATTTGAAGAAGAACGCATCTACGGTGATAACGGCCAATGGGGACTCGGGATGGACGATGTCGGACGATTTTTTCTGGCGACTGCTGGAGGAGAACGACCCGCCTATGGATTCCAACAATTGCCTCAATATGGAAAACTCAATCTGAATGGCCAAATCGAAACCGATTTCAATCGCGTCTATCCCGTCGTCAAAATGGTCGACGTACAGGGGGGACTGGGACGCGTCGATCGTCAACGCCAGGCATTGAACCACTTTACAGGTTGTGCCGGACAGTCCATCTTTCGAGGAGATCGACTACCTGCTGATTTCAATGGAGATTACATCATCCCGGAACCGGTAGGACGATTGGTACGGCGAGCTAAGGTGACTCAGGTCAACGGCCAATATGTGATAAGTAATGCCTATGAAAAATCAGAATTCATCGCCTCCACGGACAAGAACTTCCGGCCACTTTGGTCTGCCACCGGTCCTGATGGTTGCTTGTATATCGTTGATATGTACCGAGGAATTATTCAGGAAGGCAATTGGACAAGAAAAGGGTCTTATCTGCGAGGAGTGATTGATAAGGAAGGCTTTGCCAAAAATATTGGTCGTGGGCGCATTTACCGAGTGGTTCATGAGAGCACGGAACGTGAAAAGCCTCCCAAAATGCTCGAGCAAAAATCCTCGGAATTGGTGGCTCATCTTTCGCATCCCAATGGCTGGTGGCGGGACACGGCGCAAAAGCTACTTGTCCTTCGCAAAGATGAGTCGGTTGTTCCGGCATTAAAAGAACTTGCTCGGAATGGTGAATCCGGATTGGGGCGGATGCATGCGATGTGGACGCTCGATGGAATGGGCATCTCCGACCTGGAACTCATTGAAGCAAAGCTGCAGGATGATGATAGTCGAGTTAAGCTGGCGGCGATTCGGATCAGCGAGCCGCTACTTGCTGAGTCTCCAGAGTTAGTTGAGCAGGTTGGAGCGGCCGGCTATGACGACGACTTGAGTGTTGTCACGCAGGCGGTCAACTCGCTGCGGTATGGGCAGAGTGATCAGTCCAGAAAAATGCTGACAGAAATCGCAGCGGCCTATTCTTTTAGCGATTTGGTTTTAGCATCAGCTCAAAACAGTATGAGTTACCGTGAAGGAGCAGGGGGGCCGCAGTTCGCGGACTTTGATGCCCAAACGCTCGAACAGATGAAGCAAGGTTACTTAACGTATTCGTTGCTTTGCATACGCTGTCATGGGCATGATGGGAAAGGAGCGATTTCCAGTGATGGGCTTCAGCTTGCTCCCTCTCTCGCAGGCTCTCCACGACTACTGGCAACACCTGAGGTATCAGCTCGGATTGTGTTACATGGTCTTACCGGGCCGATCGATGGCAAGAAATATCCCGGTCAAATGGAGTCGATGAAACGGCAGGATGATACGTGGATCGCGTCGGTCTTAACCTATGTAAGAAATAGCTTTGGTAATCAGGCTCCTCGTGTGACTCCGCAAGAAGTTGCTCGGATTCGGGCAGCGACGAACGAGCGTGTGACTCCCTATACCATCGAAGATTTCGCAGCGTACACACTCGTTCCTAACGATGTTATGGCAGGTTGGGAGTTTACCAGTTCGCATAACCCCGATGGTATCAATCGAGCATTGGATCAGGATCCCGAAACACGCTGGGAGACTGGAGCCTATCAGGTTCCCGGTATGTACTTTCAATTCGACATGGGCCAGCCCTATCAGTTAACCAGTCTGATTCTGGAAACGCAGGCTAGTCCCGGGGATTCTCCTCAGGGATATATTGTCCGGGTTAGTGACGATGCCAAAGTGTGGAGTGAACCGGTTGCCATAGGGACAGGAGTTGATCGAGTGACTACGATTGGTTTAGCCTCCGGTACAGCTGGACGGTATGTCCGGATCACTACCACGGCAGGCAAGTCTAACAAGTATTGGTCTATTCATGAATTGACCGTCTATGGTCGACAGGTAGACCAAACTGCTTATGTGCCCGGAGTTTTTAGATCGGCCACCATAGCGGAAGAACTGAAGATTACCCCAAACCAGCAAGCCTACAATGCCTCATGCCTGAAGTGTCATGGGAATACCGGGCTGGGACGAGTGAATGAAGCGGGTGAAAAGCTGGGAGCCGAGATTGCGGGGCAGTCCAGATTCGTTCGCCGATCATCGGCCCTGATCCATCTTGCTTTGCGTGGCTTGCAATCTTCTGAGCAGGGAGCTGATTGTCCGGGGGCAGTTGGAGCCAATGATCAAACGGTTGCCGGCATTCTATCCCATGTGAGACTTGAAATCGGAAATGGATTGCGGGCAATTACGCCCGAGGAAGTGCAGGCTATTCGAAGAGAGTTGGGAGATAAGCCTCAACCGATTACAGCGGAATTATTAACGGGTTTTGTTCCGATCGCTCGGGATGTCATGCAATCTTGGACACTCACCAGCTCACATAATGCCAAAGATCTGAAAAATGCGATCGATGGTAACGCCGGAAGTAGATGGACGACTGGCGGAAGTATGCGGCCGGGGATGTGGTTTGCCGTAGACATGAAAAAGGCAGTCGAGCTTGAGAGCATTGTTTTGGATACGACTCAATCCGTGGGAGATTATCCCCGGGGATATGCTGTTTACATAAGCGATGATGGCAAGCAATGGGGAGAGCCCGTTCTGACTGGTAAGGGTGTGATGCCGATCACCGAGCTCTCGTTGCCGCTTGGAACAGTGGCAAGATATTTCAAGATAGAGCAAACAGGTCAACATGGTCTGTTCTGGTCTATTCACGAGTTGGAAGTCTATGGAAATCGGAAGTAAAACAGGGTCCTCAAGGTGCCTCATCCTTGCACAATGTAGTAACTGAATTCAGAATGAATCAACTGACTCATCAAACAAACAGAATCACCAAAGTGAACGAAAGCGAATGACTGTGAAACGCGTTGCTCTGAAAACTCTTTTTCTAATGGTGTTGGCCTCTAGTATTCTGGCGGCTGAAAAACGACCTAACATTGTATTCATTTTTACCGATGACCACGCCCCGCATGCGATCGGTGCTTACGATGGGTGGCTTAAAGAAGTTAATCCCACGCCAAATATCGATCAACTTGCTTCACAGGGAATGTTATTTCGCAACAGTTTTTGCACTAACTCGATTTGCGGTCCAAGTAGGGCAGTCATTCAGACCGGTAAGCATAGCCATAAGAATGGCTTCCGTAACAATGGCGATAAATTCAATTGGGATCAGCAGACTTTTCCCAAGCTCCTGCAGGCTGCGGGTTACGAAACCGCGATCTACGGCAAGTCTCACCTGGCTGGAAAACCACAGGGTTATGACAAATGGGTCGTGTTGCCAGGTCAGGGACTTTACTACAACCCGGACTTCATCACGCCAGAGGGCAAAATCACGATTGAGGGGTATTGTACTGATCTCGTGACGGATATGGGTGTGGAATACATTAAAGAAGGCCGTGATAAAGATAAGCCTTTCTTGTTGATGGTACAGCACAAAGCCCCACATCGTTGTTGGATGCCAGCACCGCGTCACCTGAATCTGTATGACGATATCGATATCCCTGAACCGGCGACTCTGTTTGACGACTACAAAGACAACGCGCCGCCGGCTCGTTATCAGGAGTTGGAAATTGATCGTCACATGGATCCACATTACGACCTGTTTCTAGATTTAGTTCCTACCGAGAAGCCAGAACCGATTCAACAACGACAGGATCGCAGTGCCTGGGTCAACTTGCAGCGGTTTACGCCTGAGCAGTTAAAGGTCTGGCGCGACGCCTGGGGACCAAAGGATCAGGCATTCCATGACGCCAATCTAAGCGGTAAAGATTTGGTTAGTTGGAAATTTCAACGGTACGCTAAGAACTATCTTCGCTGTGTGAAAGGTGTGGATGAGAGTGTCGGACGCATTATGCAGACATTGGAAGAGGAAGGTCTGGCTGAAAACACAGTCGTTGTGTACTGCTCGGATCAAGGATTCTATGTGGGTGACCATGGCTGGTATGACAAGCGATGGATGTACGATGAATCGATGAAGATGCCATTTGTGATTAAATGGCCCGAAGTGATCAAACCTGGTTCCATCGACGAGCACCTGATCCAGAATATTGATTATGCGGCGACCTTTTTGGATATGGCAGGAGCAGAGATCCCAGCCGATATTCAGGGGGACTCTCTTATGCCATTGCTCAAAGGAGAGGACACCGATGGATGGAGATCTTCGCTTTATTACCATTACTACGAATTTCCCAGTGTGCACATGGTACCCCGTCATTATGGGATTCGTACCGAGCGATTTAAGTTAATGCACTTTTACGAGTTTGGTGAAGAATGGGAATTCTATGATCTCCAAAAGGATCCAGATGAATTACATAACCTCTATGGAAAACCTCGGTACGCAAAACTCATCGCGGATCATAAGACGCAGTTGAAAGAACTGCAGGAGCACTATCAGGACGATAGTGATATCGCCGAGAAACCATTGGAGTGGCAGTTGCAGCAACGTAAAGGCTGGGTCAAAAAGTAGTGCGTAGTCTGCTCTTCCTGTTTGTTGTTCTGCTGCCGCTGACAGTGTCCGCTCAGCAAATTCGCCCGACGCCTCAAGGTTTTAGTTGGGTGAGCCCAGGGTCAGAAAAACTGGTTAGGTCCATTTCGAAGAAGATTCGTCACCGGACGTATCAGAGCAAGTCGATGGGAGTACCTGTTGGCTACTACATCTACCTGCCTCCTGGATACTATCAGCAAGAGAATAAAAATCGTCGATATCCAGTTGTCTACAACCTTCATGGAGGTCGGCCTGGTGGTGAATACAAAATGATCTCGATTCACCGTTTTGTCGACGCAGCCATTCGAGCAGGGAAAATTGATCCTGTGATTTACGTCTTTCCGAATGGCGGTCCGATGAGTTGGTACAACTATCCGGCGTTTAAACAAGGGCAGGGTGAAGATGTCTTTATCAAAGAAACCATCCCGCATATTGATAAGCAGTACCGTACGATCGCTCGTCGGGAAGCCCGAGGGTTACAAGGTTACTCGCAGGGTGGTCGGGGAACGACACGGATTATGTTTAAGTATCCTGAGTTGTTTGGCTCTGTTGCTCCGGGAGGAGCAGGATTCGCGACCGAAAAGCGGATTCAGGAAAATGACGGGGCAGAATCGGACGTGATTAATTTTGGCTCGGGATATAACACCTGGGATTTAGCCAAGAAGTATGCTCAACGTAAAGATGCGCCTCCTCTGCACCCTTTGGTTTGGGTTGGAGCCGAGGAAGAAAACTATCAATCCAATCTGGATTTTATGGACTATCTCAAGGAATTAGGAATTCCATACGACAAGCTTGTCGCGCCAGGCATTGGTCACCACGCCGGCAAAATCTATGAAATCCGAGGCGATATCATTCTTCAATTTCACAATGCAAACTTCAAACGCATGTTGGCTCCTTGATCGAATTTCGTCATAGCCAAATTGAAGATTAGGGCAAGTGGATGAAAGAATAGATTTTCCGCGCCTCACTCAGGCAGTAAATCGCATCTAATAAAGTATGGTGTGTTGTACATGCCCCTATGCCGTTCGAGTGCGGATGGTAGGTAGCTCTTCATTTTCTTTTGGGAGATCGTTATGAATCGCTCCGTCTTTGGAATTTTATTGTGTTGGATGATTTGCCTAACCGGCTGTCAGTCCGAGTCTCAGCGTGAAGCAGCTCAGCAAAAGCGTGAAGAGGAACTTGAGGAGAACTTGGAAGAGTTATTTGGTGCCTTTGCCGAGGCCCTTGAAGAGGCCAGCGAGTCAGAATCAGGTGATTACGACTTCGGTGAATTGTCACCAGTCCAAACGGTGATTCGAGAAGCAGAAGGACTGAATGATGAAGCAATTCGAAGTTTCAGAACGTCTGGCCAGGCCGATTATGGAAAAATGGCAAAAGCGAGTGACATGATCCTCGAACTGTTCGAGACGTATGATGAAGGCGAACTACAGCCATACTCAGTTGATATTTATGTGATTCTTTATAACGGTGCCTGTGCATATAGCATGCAAGAGGATGTGGAGAAATCGCTTTCAACATTCAAGCTGGCTGTTCAGTATGGTTGGGATGATCATGCTCATACCATGGTTGATTCTGATCTTGAGAACCTAAGAGCGACAGAGGGTTTTAAGGAGTTCGTGGTTCAAATGGACGAACTGGCAGCTGAACGGGCTGCTGCTAATATTCCTGATGAAGTCAGCTTCCCGTTCGAATTCAGTTTGACGGATATAAATGATAAACCGCTGTCCCTAGCGGACTTCAAGGACAAAGTTGTCATTGTGGATTTTTGGGGAACGTGGTGCCCTCCTTGTCGAGCAGAAATCCCGTCGTTCATTCGGCTGCAAGAAGAATTTGGAGAGCAGGGTTTCCAGATGATTGGACTCAACTACGAAGGCGGAAACCCCTCATCTGATTTAGAGAAAGTCCGGAACTACGTTACTAGCGAAGGAATCAATTATCCCTGTGCATTAGGTGACGACGCGACTCAGGACCAAGTGCCAGGATTCGATGCTTATCCTACCACTTTATTCATCGATAAGACTGGGAAGGTCCGACATCGATTGGTTGGACTTCATCAATACAACGATCTAGCTGCGATTGTTAAAAAGTTATTAGCCGAATAGCTTTTTGCGATCCTGGAGTAAACCTAGAGATTAAATCCTCTTAGAGCCAGAAAACTACCGTCCCTCCCATTGGCAGTCAGGTAGCCGAAGCTAACATATAAAGCTGTGTTTATATGTTAGCTTCATCGCAATTGACGGTTTTGCGTCAATGCAAGGTGGGATTCGTTGTCGATCTGGCAAACCAAATTATTCCAAAGTTTTCTGATCTGTCTTGTCGTCCTAACAGGAGTATTTGGCTATCAGACTTTTGCTGCTTGGCAAGCAGAAGAAAGCTTAAAGCAATATCACGCTGCTACTGTTCAGGAAGCACAGCAAGCAATTCGCGTTTCCTTGGAACAGAATGGTCTGTTCCCTGTTGAAGGAAGTGTGCACGAGGCACCATCAATCACAAAAGCGGCTAAGGAAAACACGCTCGAAGATCAGCCCAGCCAGTGTTTCCCCGTCTATGTTGAAGGTCGCCTACAATCGGATTTGGCAACGGTCAGAATCCTTGATCTTCACCATTGCAGCGTGATTACCAAGGGTGTCGAGAGTCGATCAGGTGGTCAAATCGTAATCAAGTCTAAGACTGATGCATTTGAAGACGTGTACATTGAATTTCATTTGCTCGATGGTGAGCAGGGGGCCTTCCGTACTAATCTTCCGAAAGAGAAGCAAAGTCTTACGGCAATCCAGCGAGTGTTCAATCAACTAGTCGCCGAGCCTCAGGTGGCCTCGCGCGAGGAGTTGGACAGTGTGCTATATCAGCTATTTACGCTTGCGAAGCAAAGCAAAGTGAGTAATCACACCGCCCAACAATTCATGACACTCTTACTGAGCTCTGTTCAGCATGAGCTTTCTAGTCAGCAAGTCTTTAACTAAGTCATTTCTCTGACATCAGGTCTTCCATTGAAAATAGAAGATCTGGCTACCGGATGATTTCCTTAACGACTTCGCCGGCGACGTCTGTGAGTCGGAAGTCACGGCCGTTGAGATGGTAGGTGAGCTTTTTATGATCCAACCCGCAAAGATGTAAGATGGTCGCATGCAGATCGTTTACGCTCACTCGGTTTTCGACCGCTTCATTTCCGATCTCGTCGGTCGCTCCGTAATGAACTCCCCCTTTGACTCCTCCGCCAGCCATCCAATAGGTCATGGCATGAGGGTTATGATCTCGTCCAGTCCCACCTTTTTGTACGATGGATAGTCTGCCAAATTCACCGCCCCAAACCACCAGCGTACTATCGAGTAGTCCGCGTTGATCCAGATCCTCGAGCAGTCCGGCAATAGGGCGATCGGTTTCTCCGGCAAATTGTCCATGGTTTTTAGAAATGGAATTGTGCCCATCCCAGCTCCGGGCATTCTCGTTGCCTCCGCTGTAAATCTGTACGAACCTCACTCCGCGTTCGACCATCCGCCGTGCTGTCAGACACTGTTTGGCAAAGTGATCACACTCCTTTACACCAACCCCATATAAGTCGTGTACTTCTTGAGTTTCCTGGTTGATGTCGAGTGCTTCCGGAGCCGCTTGTTGCATTCGATAAGCTAACTCAAAGCTGTTGATCCTCGTTTCTAGATCAGCCTCCTCTGGTCGAGTCTGGGCATGATCTTTATTCAGAGCTTGTAAGGCATCAAGCAAAGCTCGCTGCTGATCGATATTCTTCTTACCCTGAAGTTTGAGGTTGGCAATTGGATCACCTTGAGGTTTGAGCCACGTACCTTGATAGACACTAGGTAGAAATCCTGCTCCCCAATTCTGCGCGTAGCCTTTGGGGAGTCCTCGATTAAGTGGATCGGACATGGTGACGAATGATGGCAGGTTTTGGTTTTCCGTTCCCAGCCCATAAGTTACCCAAGACCCGACACTGGGAAACCCCATACGTTTCATTCCCGTGTTGATCATAAACAAGGCGGGACTGTGGTTGTTGGACTCGGTATAGCACGAGTGCAGAAACGCCATTTTGTCGACATGTCGGGCGATGTTTGGAAAGATCTCGGAGACCCAGGAACCGCTTTCACCATGTTGGGAAAACTGGAACGGGGACTTCATAATCGGACCGACATTACCAGTGAAGAATCCTGTGTTCTTGTCGAATCCTTCGAGTTCCTGACCGTCGTGTTTCTCAAGCTCGGGTTTATAGTCCCAGGTATCGACCTGACTCGGTCCCCCATTCATAAACAGCCAGATCACACTCTTCGCTTTTGCCGGAAAGTGCTGTTCTTTGGCAGCCAGAGGACCATTCGCGGCCTCGGCTTCCTGTTCGGCAAGTAACGCATGTAACGCTAACGCTCCCATGCCACCGCCACAGGTCTGCAGTAATTCTCGTCGTGTATAAATTGGATTCTTCATGAGGTTATTTAATAGACGTAACAGAATTCATTGAGGCAAAGTAACAATTGAATCAGGTCAGCTGTCGCTTGTGCCTGAGCATCTGTGACTCCGCTTTGTTGGTACGAAGCAGTTTGGGACTGTAAAAAATCAGCCGCTTTTACCAGTTCACTCTTTTGAGGAGGACGTGATAGCGATGATTGGTAAAGCGTATCGACTAACTGGGGATTCTCTAAGCCCAGCTTGAGAACTTCCATGGCTCGGTCTTCACAGCATTTCCTCAGGTGCGGATTATTTAACAGCAAGAGAGCCTGAGGAGCGACGGTTGTCGTCGGACGTTGTCCCTGGCTTACTAGAGGTTCCGGCACATCAAATACCTGTAACATGGGAACGAGTTTACTTCTCTTGACGGTGAAATAAATACTCCGTCGTCGCATGGATTCGTCCAATGTGCCTTTGCCGAACATGGTTTCATCCAATTGATTGGTGGCTTGAAGGATCGAGTCTCGGATCGCTTCCGCTTCAAGCCTTCGGGGACTGAAGCGCCAATAGAATGCATTTTCGGGATCCTTTTCCGCGTTTTGAACGTGATGTTCAGAAGCCTGTTGGTAGGTATAGCTAGAAAGGATCAAAGTGTGGATGTGTTTGAGGCTCCAGTCATTAGCAATCAGTTGGTTGGCAAGCCAGTCCAGTAATGCCGGGTGAGTTGGAGGTTGTCCTTGGATTCCGAAGTCGTTGGTGGACGAAACGATCCCGCGACCGAAGTGATGATGCCAAAGGCGATTGACGATAACACGGGCCAGTAATTGTCCGGCACCATGCTCTGTATCAACCATCCAGTTTGCCATGGCTGTTCTTCGAAAGGACGTCGTTGCACCTTCAGGCCGTTCCTGTTGCCAGCGTGCAATGGAATCTTCTTCCGGCATGAGTACCTGTAGGAATCCCTGAGAAGCCGGGCCTACCTTTTGATTTACGTCTCCACGTTTTAGGAAGTAGAATTCGTCGAAGAAGTCCTTTCCCTGAGTGTGATGGCGGATGGGCTTCACTCCCTCGCTGACAATCATGACAGATTCTCCGTCAAGACGAGGGGCTTCTTTCATGTGTTCAGCTGCTTTCGCCGTCAATTCTTTCCACTTGTTATCGGATGTGCGATACCAATCGATGGCAGCTTGAGTTTCATCCGCTGATCGCTCGGCGGCTGGTTTGGCAAGCACTAAGGCTACTTCTTCTGAGATCGTATTGGAGAGTAGCGGAGCGTTTGGATCTGTGGACACAGAGAGTCGGAAACGACCCATGATATGTTTGGTATTGCCGTTGAATGCCACGGTGATTCGAAGGCGATGTCCAGCCGAATTTTCCAAAGGCTCTTTCAGAGTAAGAATGGCGGCATGGTCTTTACCAAATTGTGGATCCACAGCCCAGCCAGACCCTTTATCTTCGTCGATGACGGTTCTTACATGTAAGGCTCCATCATTTTGGTTAAACGTGGCCTTGGCATCACTGAAGGCGAGGTCCTTCAAATTATCTGCATCGGTGAGCGGGGCTGCCCCAATGTGAATGTCGGTCAATTGAAAATTGCCGTTGGAGGCGAGTCCCGGTCCACCAGCCTTGAGTGAAGGATCTGCAAATGCCTCGATTCGCACAGCCTTGACGTTTGGCAGGTGAGTGTGAAATTCAAAAGTATAGGAATCCTGATTAGGAGCAGTTGCCGGTTCGACTTGAAAGGAGTTGTCCGCAAGCCGTGTTATCACGGAACTCTTTTCTGACTGCACATCAAAGAATTTCATGGTGTGCCAGGGAGGAAGTTCTTTCTCCGGATTGGCGGCATCCCAGATTTCAAATGCCTTGCGAAGTGTTGTTTCTTCATAGTCCTTAATGGCATCAAGGTAAGGCTGATGCTCTTTATCGAACTGAACCTGCAATGCGTCGACTTCAGCCTGATTGAGAATGATCTGTTGATTTGAACGTACGGCGGTTGTAAACGTCGAAGTAAAACGGTGGTAATCAGCGGTTGGAATTGGATCGAATTTATGATCGTGGCAGCGGGCACAGCCAATCGTCATCGCCAGCATGGCCGTTCCTGTCGTCGCGGCCATGTCATCCAGCGCGTCGTAACGTGACGGCTCGACCTCGTTGGCAGTAATCTGAGTTGGGAAGACTCCAGCTCCAAGGAAACCAGTTGCCATCATCGCCAGGGGGTTGTCGGGAGCGATCTCATCGCCTGCCAGTTGCCAGCGAGTGAATTCGTTATAGGGTAAGTCTGCATTGAGAGCTTTGATGACAAAGTCTCGATAATGAAATGCGAACGGTCGATCATAGTCATGTTCAAATCCATGGCTTTCAGCAAACCGTGCTACATCGAGCCAGTGACGTGCCCAACGCTCTCCGTAGTGAGGGCTATCCAGTACGGCCTGAATGGTCGCCGGAATGACTTCACCCTGTGGTAAAGCACGAAGTGCTTCCAACTCGTCCTGAGTCGGAGGCATCCCGATCGTGTCCAGATACATACGGCGGATGAGTGTCGTGGTATCGGCCGCCGGTGAGAACACCAAGCCTTGCTCGTTCATGGAGGCAGCGATGTAATGATCGATTGGGTTCTTTGCAGCAGGGTGCAAATCGCTACGAATTTTAACCATCCGTAGTGGCTGAAATGCCCAATAATTCTTTTGTGCAGGATCAATTCGACGGCGAGTCCACGCATCCTCAGGTTCATCAGCATCGACGAGTGGACGATCGTAGGCTGCGCCCAGGTTTGCCCATTCCAAGATGGATTCGATCAGAGTGTCACTTAGTTTCCCGCTATTCTGAGGCATTGCCGGCTCGGTACGATGGTAAAGCATGTCGGCCAGATAACTTTCTTCAGCCTTCCCGACTTCCACCGATTCACCACTCGCGCCGCCCAGCAGGAAGGACTTTCGAGTGGTGAGGTTAAACTCTCCTTCTACCTTTTCACCGCCATGGCATTTGAGACAATGCGCGGTTAACGCGTGTCGCACCGTTGACTTAAACAGTTTCTGGCTTTGTGCCATGCGCGCAGCATGCTCGGGGTCGAGGTCATCCTGCTGAGCACTCAGTGGATTAGTTACACTGAGTGCCAGCATGAAAAGAATGATACAAGGAATTCTCATAACGAATCTGAGTCCAACTTGGAATTCGAACTTAACGAATTTAGCCGTAAGGGTTTCTATTTACGTTTTTGCTTTGCAGCAGGCAGCTGATACCCAGTGGTATTCAGACGAATGCTATAAAGCTCGGCACCGGCGGTGATGTAAAGCAGATTAGCATCTTCTCCGCGACCAAATCCAACGTTAGTTGGAACAGGTGTTTCGATGAACCCCAGTTCCTTTCCTTGTGGAGAGTAAATTGCGATTCCAGGACGTTTTTCGCTTCGTTCTGCTACGACAAGATTCCCTTTCGCATCCACGATCAGTCCGTCGGGACCGTCTTCTGGAGAGTAATCCACGAGTGTTTCTCTGAAAGTGGCATTTCCATTTTTGTCCAGATCATACGCCATCAATGCCATATGACCTTTGCGTAGCGGCGCGGCAATCGCGACAGGGCCTTTCGCATCGTCTGCTGTTCCCAGACGTTCAAATCCAGTTGCACCATTTTCGTTACTGACAACGTAAAGAGTCTTTTGATCAGGTGAGATGCAGACGCCATGTGGTTTTCCAGCATCGGAGATGATTCGGGTAATCGAACCATCGGGATCCACTCGATAAACGCCCATGACCGGTTGGTCGATAGTCTCGTGACCAAGATAGCGAGGGTCGCTGAAGTAGAGTCGTCCCTGAAGATCGATGGTTACATCATTCGGTGAATTTAGTTTTCGGCCTTCGTAAAGTCCAGCCACGATATAACTCATGCCAGTTTTCATGTCGGTACGGGTAACTCGTCGTCCGCCATAGTCAGCACCTTCACAGACGATCATGTCACCGTTTGCGTCGAATTTGATCCCATTGGACATGCCACTGGGTGAGCGGAATATGGAAGTCTTACCAGAGGTCGGGTCATATCGCCAAATGTGACCGGCATGGATTTGCCCGTTGTCTAATTTGGACTGATGAGAAAAGGTAATGTCACTGAAGTACACCTGTCCGTCTGGCGCGACGGCAACTCCTTCGGTCAACATAACGCCGGTGAATAGCTTCGTTAGTTTTGCGTCTTTAGGCACAATCGAGTCCTGTGCCGTCACCATAGTAGCAAAGCCTAGAAGGAAGAGGATGCTGAGTCTCATGAATCGGTTACTCCGTTGAATTCGTTTGATTTGTCACAGTTTTGATTCTACTTGATTTGGGAATGACAATCTTGTTTTGGATTCTTGTTTAATGCATATCCAACCACCTCTAGCCATACCTTAAAATAGAAGCTTGTGAGCAGTGATTTAGGAAGATAGGAAAGCAACCGTCACTATGTGGGATTCAAAAGTCGTCATCGTGTTATTTTGGGTGGTTGCACAACAGTCTGTAGCTGTAGCTAAATCGCGAGTTGATTATGATCGGGACATTCGTCCGATTCTGAGTGAAACCTGTTTCGCCTGCCATGGTCCGGATGAAAATACGCGACAGGCAGATTTGCGGTTGGATATAGACAATGATCATTATTCAGCTCTGCTCGCACCGGGAAATCCCGTCAACAGTGAACTCTTGCAACGGCTGACATCGGAAGACTCCGAAATCAAAATGCCACCGGCGGACTCTAAAAAACAGTTGACCAGTAAGCAGATTGAGTTGATCCAACAGTGGATTAAGGAAGGTGCTCAGGTTGACGGGCATTGGGCCTGGAAAGCGCCGTCCCGCCCTTCGCTTCCTCGTATTCAAAATAAACGCTGGGCAAAAAACGAAATTGACTTCTTCATTAAGGCTGGCCTGGATCATCAGAAAATGAAGCCGTCCAGTCAGGCTGACAAGTTGACATTGATTCGTCGAGTCTCCTTGGACTTGCGAGGTCTGCCACCTTCGATCGAGGAAGTAAACACTTTTCTTCAGGATGAATCTCCGCAGTCCTACGAACGTATGTTGGAACGCATGTTGAACTCGAAGCATTACGGAGAAAGGATGGCTCAGGACTGGCTGGATCTGTCACGATACGGGGATACAAACGGGTACCACGCGGACAGCCATCGAGACATGTGGTTGTATCGAGATTACGTGATCAATGCCTACAACAACAATAAACCATTTGATCGATTCATACTCGAAAATATGGCTGGGGACTTATTGCCCGACGCGAATCAGGAAACTCGTATCGCCTCCGGCTTCAATCGCAATGTGACCTTCAATGAAGAAGGCGGAGCAGATCCGGATGAATTCTACGTTGCCTATGCGGTGGATCGAGCCAATACAACCGGCCAGGTGTTTCTCGGATTAACCGTTGGTTGTGCCCAATGTCACGATCACAAATACGACCCCATTAGCCAACGCGAGTATTATCAGCTATACGCATTTTTTAACAGTGTTCAGGATGAGATTGGAGCAGGGGGAGCAACAGGCTACCACAACAAGCCACTTCCCCCGCTGCTAAAAGTAGAAACAGAACAGTACAAGAAAGAACTTTCAGATTTAACCAGTCAGACGAAAGAGCTCGAGAGTGAACTTGTTCGGTTGTCAGATTCACTGAAAGCAGACCAGGCAAAGGTTCAGCAGGCCTATGCTGCTTGGTTGAAAAAATTCCAGAATGCGGAGACCACCGCGGATTCCTATTCTGAAGATCTACAGCTCTGGCTCGCGGCGGACGACATCAATGGGGATGGAGTGGCCGATGCAGAACAGGAATTCTCGCCGGCAGAAGCGATAACCGTTTGGAAAGATCGGTCCGGCCACGAACGCGAGGCAACCGCGACTGGTAGTCCGATGTTGATTCTTGACGGACTCAATGGGAAGCCTGCTGTACGTCTCAATGGAACATCGGATTTTCTACGTACAACCAAGGGCGGAGAAAATCTCCATGATGCTTATACGATTGTCAGTGTGATCTCTTATCACAACCTTGTGGCAAACCAGATGCCTATTATGTGGGGCACCGAATCACAAGGGAAACGACGTTCCATGTGGAAAGTCGCTGGTTCAAATATGTTGAGCTTTAACGGACACGGGGCTGATGTTGTCGGCAATAAGCCCATCGTGATTAATGAAGCTCACATTGGAATGATTACGCAGGATGCCAATAAGAAGGTCAGCATCTATATGAATGGGGAATCCGGTGGAGAGGGCACTCCGGGGATCGTTTCGATTCATGACCTGAACCCAAACCCGATCACGATCGGCGCAAACAATGCGGGGAACGAAAAAACGTACGGAGCTTTTGCGGAAGTCATGATTTTCAACCGAGTCCTTTCGGAGACGGAACGCTCGAGAGTCACTCGGTACTTATCCGGCAAATATAATATCAAATCCAATGTCACCGCTTATCCTGAAGAGCTTGTTGCTATCGGTAAGAAACCTCAAGATCAGTGGTCGGAAGCCGAGTCACAAACGGTGTTTGATTACTTCATCGAGAGAGAATATTTGGAAACCAATCCGGATATTAGAAAAGTAAAAAGTGAAATTGCTGCAACACAGGGCAAGGCTAGTGCACTCAAGTCTGCTGCACCAACGACGATGGTCATGGTGCAGAAATCTGAGCCGAATCCGGCATTTGTACTGATGCGAGGAGATTTTCAGACGCCTGGAGAACAAGTCCAGCCGGATGTCCCTTCGATCTTTCCCCGGATGCCGGATGCACAGCCCAGAAATCGCTTGGGTCTGGCACACTGGTTAACGGATCCCAATCATCCATTGGTTGCCCGCGTGGTGGTTAACCGTTTATGGAAACAATTGTTTGGTACAGGTCTTGTGAAAACCTTAGGAGACTTGGGGACTCAGGGAGAGAGACCAAGTCACCCGGAATTACTGGATTGGCTTGCAGTGGAATTTGTCGAGTCTGGCTGGGATGTAAAGCATATTCAGCAGCTGATTCTCTCATCAGCGACCTATCAACAGGATTCTCAATACACGGGAATCTATGATCAACTCGACCCAGATAATCGTTTGTTGTCACGTGCTCCCAGATTCCGATTGTCAGCGGAAGAAATTCGAGACAATGCACTCGCTATTAGTGGATTACTAACTCGCAAGCTAGGTGGCCCAAGTGTGAGGCCATATCAACCAGGTGATTATTACTCAGATAAAATTGGCCGAGGCTGGGATCAAAGTCGTGGCGAAGATTTATACCGGCGTGGAATCTACACCTACTGGCGTCGTACGACCGTCTATCCGGCCTTTCAAATTTTTGATGCTCCGAGTCGTGAATTTTGTACTGTCAATCGCCCGCGTACCAATACACCGCTTCAGGCATTGGTACTCATGAATGACCCAACTTATGTCGAGGCGGCTCGAGTGTTTGCTGCGAAAATCCTTGCCGAAGGTGGCAGTTCATTACAGGAACGATTTAACTTTGCATTCCGTACTGCCGTGACCCGGACCCCTACAGAAGACGAGTCTGCCGTTCTTCAGCAGTTATTCGAACAGCAGTTGAAGATTTATCAGGAAGATAAGGAGGCCGCGATGAAGCTCGTTGCAGTTGGAGAGTCACCACAGGCCGCAGGATTGGAACAGTCTGAATATGCTGCCTGGACTGCGATCGCCAGCATTATTCTTAATCTTGATGAAACGGTAAGCAGGGAGTAATGACGATGGATGCTCAGACTCGAAGAAATTTTCTCAACCGTACTTCCATGGGACTCGGCGCTTTAGCTACAGCATCGATTGCCCAAGATTCGGACTTACTGGCCAGAGGACGTCAGACTAAACCGGGATCGGGCTTGCACTTTCCAGCCAAAGCCAAGCGTGTCATTTATTTACACATGTCTGGTGGGCCTTCTCATCTGGATACTTTTGACAACAAGCCCCAAATGCAGAAGCATCATGGCGAGCCTTTACCTCAATCGGTCATTGGAAAACAACGACTGACGACGATGACCAGAGAACAGGCCAAGTTGCTTGTTGCTGCGACTCAACAGGAATGGGGTAAATATGGCGAGAGTGGAATCGAGATGAATGCTGAGTTCAAGGAGATCTCGACCATTGCGGATGAGATGTGCCTTATCAAGAGTATTCATTCCACTCCAATTAATCATGATCCTGCGGTGACGTTTTTACAGACAGGTAGTCCGTTGTCAGGTCGACCCTGTCTTG
The DNA here is from genome assembly GCA_938082855.1 of uncultured Pirellulaceae bacterium. Classification (GTDB taxonomy): domain Bacteria; phylum Planctomycetota; class Planctomycetia; order Pirellulales; family Pirellulaceae; genus UBA721. The sequence continues at coordinate 17,416 of CALKCC010000336.1, forward strand.
GTTCCTGGTTGAGTTACGGACTCGGTAGTGAGAACAAGGATCTGCCAGAATTTGTGGTATTGTTGTCCAACGGAGGACAGCCGGTTCCGTCTCGCTATTGGCATAACGGGTTCCTTCCAAGTCGCCATCAGGGAGTTCAGTTTCAATCGAAAGGCGACCCGGTTCTATACTTGTCCAATCCGGAAGGAATTGATGACACGAATCGTAAGAATCTGGTTGGTGGAATTAATTCACTTAATCAACTCAAACAAAAGCAAATTGGCGATCCGGAAATTGAAGCCCGGATTAATGCGTACGAACTGGCCTATCGCATGCAATCGTCTGTACCAGAGTTGATGGATATCAGTCGCGAATCGAAAGAGACACTGGAGGCTTATGGCGCCAATCCCGGAGGCTCCGGATTTGCGAATAATTGCCTGCTGGCCCGTCGCTTAGCGGAAGCGGGAGTACGATTCATTCAACTTTATGATCGAGGTTGGGATCATCACTCCGACGTGACTGCCAATATTAAGAACAAGATTAAGCAGGTGGATAAGCCCTGTGCCGCTTTGGTTAAAGATCTCAAACAGCGAGGGTTACTCGAAGACACGTTGGTGATCTGGGGCGGTGAATTTGGTCGTACAAGTTATGGGCAGGACCGTGGAAAAACCTATGGACGGGATCATCATCCAAACTGTTTTAGTTTGTGGTTAGCCGGTGGTGGTATTCAGGGTGGTGTCTCGATCGGTGAAACGGATGACTTTGGTTACAACGTCGCAACGGATCAGGTTGAAATCCACGACTTGCATGCAACCATGCTTCACCTCCTGGGTATTGATCATGAGCAGTTGACGTACAAATTTAAGGGACGCGATTTCCGCTTAACTGATGTGGCAGGGAATGTCGTGCAGGCTGCACTTGCATAGTCTTCGAGGTACGATAATTCGCTTTACACTTTTACTGTGTGCGTTTCTGTGCAACACACATGCAGGGTATGCTGTTGATGTGTCGTTCGACGAGGACGTACTGCCAATTCTGCAAGCCAAGTGCTTTCGTTGCCATAACCAACAACGTGCTGAAGGCAACCTAAGGCTTGATCTGAAGGCGTCCGTTTTACAAGGCGGTGATAGTGGTCCTGCATTGATTGCCTCCAACGCTGAGGATTCTCTTATCCTTCATCGAATTCAGGCTTCGGATGCTTCGATTCGAATGCCGTTGGATGCCGCTAGATTATCAGCTCAGGAAATTAAAACGCTACGATCATGGATTGAATTAGGAGCTCCGGGGTTACGCGATGTCGATCAGACAGATCACTGGGCATTTACAAGGATCTCGCGGCCTGCATTACCGGATGTGAAAAATACGGATTGGGCTCAGAATGCCATCGACCGATTTGTATTGTCAATGGCTGAGCGGGAAGGCGTGATTCCAGCGCCGGCAGCTTCAAGACGGACTCTAATTCGCCGACTTACGTTTGATTTGCTCGGAGTACCTCCCTCAATGGAAGAGGTAGCGGCATTTGAATCCGCTGACGGAATTCATGTCTATGAGCAATTAGTTGAGAGACTGTTGAGCGACCCTCGTTTCGGAGAACGCTGGGGACGCCACTGGTTGGATTTGGCCCGTTACGCTGACAGTTCCGGTTACGAAGCCGATCGTCCTCGCAAAATCTGGCACTATCGTGATTGGGTGATCGATGCTTTGAATCAAGATCAGCCGGTGTCCGAATTTGTCATCGAACAGTTTGGTGGAGATTTACTACCACAGGCAACAGACGAAAGTCGAGTGGCCACAGGATTTCATTGCAATGCCATGCTTGATCCTGGTGTTCGCCATGAGGCAGTATTGGATCGAGTGAATGTAACCGGCTCAGTGTTTCTGGGCTTAACCTTAGGTTGCGCTCAATGCCATGACCATAAAACGGATCCGGTAACTCAAAAGGAATATTATCAACTTTACGCCTTCTTTAACGGGGCCAGTGCATATCCTTTGGATCTGAGCTCTGCAGAGTTGAAAGAACAGCGTCAAAAACTCAATGATCAAATTACCGAAATCAATCAACAAATCACTGCCATAGATCAACAGATTAAAGACGAGCTAAATCGGTTGGTGGAACAGCAGGTGCAAGATTTGAGTGGTGTGGCCGAGGGAGTCGTGAAGCTACTGCAAATGCCTGCGGACCAACGAGGCGAGCCCGAAATCGCTCAGCTCGAGGTGTTTTTTCAGGGACAAAATGAGGACCGAAAAAAACTCGTATCGAAGCAGAGTGATTTACAAAACAGCATGCCGGAAGCGGATACTTCGCTCGTTTTTGCACAGGATAACCGTGCCACTCATCTATTCGTTCGAGGCGATCACCGACAGTTAGGAGAAAAGGTAGTTACCGCCGGCCCGGCATTTTTGCCACTTCTCGAATGGGATAACCAATCCAATGAAAGACCTACTCGCTTGGATTTGGGACGATGGATTGTGAGCCATGAAAATCCTCTGTTTGCCAGAGTGACGGCCAATCGGATTTGGATGCGGCTGATGGGTAACGCTATTGTCGAACCTGAAAACGACTTTGGAGTCCAAACGGCCAGACCCTCTCACTTAGAACTTCTTGATTATCTGGCCAGCACTCTTCAGAAAGAAGACAGCTTTAAACAGCTTATCCGTGAAATCGTATTGTCTGCTACCTATCAGCAGTCATCTCATTATCAGTATCTGCAAGCGGACAAAGAGGGGTTATTCCTAAGTCAGAGGCGATTGCGATTGGAAGTTGAGACGTTGAGAGATAATGCTTTGAGCGTGGCGGGTTTATTGGAAGGACAGATTGGAGGCCCTAGCGTATTTCCGGCTCAACCGGATGGCATCCTCGACTTTCGGGCGACACCAGCAACGTGGGTCGAAAGTACCGGCGCCAATCGGTATCGCCGTGGAATGTACACCTACATTTGGCGTTTAACACCTCATCCGATGATGACTTTATTTGATGGTCCTGAGATGACAACCGCCTGTACAAGAAGGAATCGATCAAACATTGCTGTGCAATCGCTTGCTCTATTGAATGATCCGGTCTTTGTGGAGTCAGCTCAGGCGTTAGCCAGACGGATTGTTGAATCTGCACCGACCCCACAACAACGAATTGAAGCACTCTTTCAATTCACGTTGAATCGGCAACCGCAGGAACAGGAAGTGTCCGTTATAGAGGGTTTATTGAGACATCAGACGGAGTTGTTTTCAAAGGATGTTGCATTAGCTCAACTGGCTATCGGTAAATATCCGGTTACAACGCCGAATTTGATTACACATCCTGAGCACGCTGCTTGGGTCGCTGTCTGTCGAACCATGATGAATCTTGATGAGTTTATAATGCGGGAATAATGAATAACCGACGATACTTTTTCCGACAAAACGCCTTAGGCGTTGCCTCTCTGGCCCTGCCGACTATGTTGGCATCCGAAGGGCACTGCGCCGAAGCAGCGACAAATCGTCAAACCCATCATGCTCCGACGGCAAAGAATGTAATCTTCATGTGCCAGATTGGCGCCCCGAGTCAAGTCGATCTCTTTGATCCGAAGCCAGTACTCAATCAACGCGATGGAGAGGCCTTACCCCAATCGTACTTAGATCGTGTCGACTTTGCGCAAATTAAAGAAGCTCAGCCCAAGCTAATGGGGACGCCCTATAAGTTTGAGCGTCATGGAGAGAGTGGCCAATGGGTTTCTGAACTGATGCCGCATACAGCTGGGATCGTCGATCATATTTCGTTTGTGCATACGTGTCAGGCTGAAGACCCGAATCACATGTTTGGGGAATTGCACATGAATACCGGTTGGCGTCGGTTTGGTCGTCCGAGTTTAGGCAGTTGGGTTTTGTATGGCCTGGGTAGCGAATCCAAAAATCTACCGGGTTTCATGGTGTTACGATCAGGAATGCACCCGCGTAGCAAAGGAGCTAATTACGGAGCAGGGTTTCTTCCAGGGACGATGCAGGGCACGCCGATCCAATCGAATGGTCCGGCGATACTGAACCTAGCATCCCCGGCTGGCTTTTCGAGACAAAGCCAATTAGCCACTGTGGAAGCCGTAAATCAGCTCAATCGATTGAGAGCTTCGGATAATCCAGATCCGGACATTGAGACGCGGATCGCGAACTATGAACTTGCGTTTAAGATGCAGGCCAGCGCTCCGGAGCTATTAAACCTTTCCAGTGAATCTCAGGAAACGTTGGATCTCTATGGCATTACCGATCCGAATCAACCTACCTATGCTCGTAATTGTCTACTGGCACGACGATTAGTCGAGCGTGGCGTGCGATTTGTCCAGCTCTTTCATGGCGACTGGGATCACCATACCAGCATATACCAACGTTTACCCAATGAGTGTAGAACGACCGATCAGGCGTCCGCGGCACTCGTCCAGGATTTGCACCGACAAGGGCTGTTGGAAGATACACTTGTGATTTGGGGAGGGGAATTTGGCCGTTCCTCTGTTGCTCAAAAGAGCATGAAGCCCGGAGAACCAGTCGGCCGGGATCATCATGTGGATTCCTTCACGATGTGGTTTGCCGGCGGTGGTGTCTCACCGGGAAAATCCATTGGAGAAACCGATGAAATCGGATTTGATGCAGTGACTGATTCGTGGCACATTCATGACTTACACGCGACGATGCTCCATGCCTTGGGATTAGATCATAAACGCTTGACGTACCGGCACGAGGGACGTGACTACCGCTTGACGGATGTCCACGGCAACGTCAAAACAGAACTCTTCGAGGCCTAAGGGCTTCTGCTTCTCTTTCCTAAAGATGACTCGGATCATGAAATCACCACTTCGCTTGGGCTGTCTGCTATTCCTAGCTCTACAGACAGGACTGTTAATGGCCAGCCAACCCAATATCGTGTTCATCATTTCAGATGATATGGGGTATTCGGATTTAGGATGTTATGGCGGCGAAATTGAGACGCCGGTTTTAGATGGATTAGCCAATCAGGGACTGAGGTTTACAAATTACTATGTCAATAATATGTGCTGGCCAACTCGGGCCAGCCTGATGACAAGCCTCTATCCGCTTGCCGCTTTGCCATCCGGAGGTTCTGCATCCGGCGGCTTGCATCCTCAGGCAACAACGCTGCCTGAGGCATTGCGTAACGTTGGCTACTCAACCTTCATGTCTGGTAAATGGCATCTGTCTAACTCCAAAAAGCCGGATGGGCCCAATGCACCACACCATCGCGGATTTGATCAATTCTACGGAACCATTGAAGGAGCATCAGATTTTTTCGCTCCGGCAGATTTACAACTCAATGGTAAGAGCATGACTCACGAATGGGAGGGGCGTGACGACTATTACTATACGGATGCGATAACGGATCATGCCTTGGATTTTTTGTCTGATCGCGATGAAGCAAAACCGTTCTTCCTTTATATGGCGTACACCGCGGCCCATTGGCCATTACATGCTAAACCAGGAGATATCGCTGCGTATCAAGGGCGTTATCACATGGGTTGGGATACGCTTCGCAAGCAACGTCACGCTCGTATGAAAGAGCTTGGAGTTGTCGATCCTCAGTGGGCACTCTCTCCGCGACACGATAATGTACCCGCTTGGCCGGACGCCAAATATCCTTTGTGGCACGAACGGAGAATGGAGGTGTACGCAGCGCAGGTGACCTGTATGGACCGTAATATCGGGAGGATAAAGGACTACCTGAAGCAGGAAAAATTGTTGGACAACACGATTGTTATTTACCAGCACGATAATGGTGGATGTCATGTGGAATACTTACCAAATCGCACTGGAAGTTGGACTCGGCCCAAAACCACCGATGGCAAAGAGCGGCCTATCAAGCCTGGCAATATTCCCAATTTGATGCCCGGTGGTCAGGAGACCTTTCAGTCATATGGCTATGGCTGGGCTAATGCCTCCAATACTCCCTTCCGACTTTTCAAGCAATTCGATCATGAAGGCGGAACGAGGTCGCCGTTGATAATTAGCTGGCCACGTGGCATCGCAAGTGAATTGTCAGGGCAATTGGTGGGTGAGGTGTGCCATGTCATCGACATCTTTCCAACGCTATTGGATCTGGTTGGAGCGGAGGCGATGGAGCAACAGCCTATATCGATGGAAGGCCGATCGTTTGCTCCGGCCTTACAAGGCAAAGATGTCGAACCCCATGAGGCACTCTTTTGGGCTCATAATAAAGGCTCCGCAGTTTGGTCAGCCGGTTGGAAGTTAGTATCACCTAATCGAGGGCAACAGTGGGAGTTGTACCACTTACCGAGCGATGGAACAGAGTTACATGATTTGTCATTGCGGCAACCAGCCAAAGCCAAAGAATTACAACAACTGCATAAAGACTGGCTTGCTCGAAACAAAGCAGCTGCAAGGAGTGGTATCAAATGAGAATGCTTGCTTTAAGCGTATTGATAGTCGTTTGCTTTGGGCAAAATCTACTCGCCGCCGAGCAGCCTAATTTCCTAATCATCATGGCGGATGATTGTACCTACAACGATCTGCCGCTTTATGGTGGACAGAATGCCAAGACGCCCAATATTGATCGACTTGCCAGTCAGGGGCTGACCTTTAATCGTGCTTACCTTTCTGAGGCAATGTGCCAACCTTGCCGTGCCGAACTTTATACCGGTAGGTATCCCTTAGGGAATGGCTGTGCCTGGAATCACTCCGCCAGTTTAGAGTCTATGACAGGAATGCCTCAGCATTTGTCGGCATTAGGGTACCGAGTTGGCTTGGCTGGAAAAGTGCATGTTAAACCAACCTCGGCGTTCCCATTTGAATCGGTAACCGGGTTTGATAAAAACTGCGTGCGTAACCCGACTCTAAATCACTCGTTAGCGGGTGTTTCCGAATTTATGGTTCGGGATAATCAACAACCGTTTTGTTTGGTGGTTGCGTTGGTCGAGCCGCATGTGCCATGGGTCATGGGAGACGCCAGTGCTTATCCTCCGGCAAAATTGAAATTGCCTCCTAACATCGCAGATACAGAACGCACTCGGCAGGACTTTTCTAATTACCTGGCCGAGATCACTTATATGGATGGCCAGGTAGGAGAAATACTCGAAACTCTCGATCGGTCAGGCTTGAGCGAGAATACTGTGGTACTCTTTTCTTCTGAACAAGGAGCTCAATTCCCCGGATGCAAATGGACCAATTGGGACACCGGTCTACATACAGCCCTCATTGCTCGGTGGCCTGGGAGAGTGACTGAGGGGCAACGCACCGATGCGTTAGTTCAATATGCGGATGTTTTGCCCACGCTCGTGACGCTCGCCGGAGGCCAGACAAAGAAACTCAAATATGATGGTTCTGACTTTTCAAGAGTTCTGCTTGGTCAGGCCGATGAGCATCGAGAATTTGTTTATGGGATGCATAATAACATTCCCGAAGGCCCGCGTTATCCGATCAGGACGGTGAGCAACGGAACGTATCGGTATATCGAGAACCTGCTTCCTGACGAAGTATATATCGAAAAACATTTAATGGGTTCACGTGGTAACGGTGAATTGAATAATCCCTACTGGGCAACTTGGGTCTGGTCATCGTTTGAGGATCAGGATGTGTATCGATTGGTACGACGGTATATCCGCAGGCCGGCCTCTCAGCTGTATCATACTGCCGAGGATCCCTATGAATTAACGAATCTTGCAGGAACTCAGAATGCCACCAGATTACAGAAAATGATGCAGACGGAACTGCATCGCTGGATGAAGTCACAAAATGACCCGGGAGCCAAGTTGGATACGGATGAAGCAATTCGGGCTGCTCGACAGGGTAAACACTTGTATCAGGCAGACTGAGTTAATCTCAATCACGAAACAGAGACGGAAATGAAAGCAATGAAAAGACTCACTTACTTACTACTTGCCACGTTGATGGTTTGCAGTACAACCGCGGCCAACGGAAACGAGCAGCCGAACATTTTGTGGATTATCGTCGACGATATGTCAGCACACTTCTCGTCTTATGGCGAAGAGCTGATTGAAACTCCGCATGTGGATGCTTTAGCCAAACGTGGCGTCCAATTCAATAACGCCTACGTGACGGCTCCAGTTTGTTCGACTTGCCGGAGTGCATTTATTACAGGGATGTACCAAACCACGATCGGAGCTCATCATCATCGGAGTGGACGTGGTACTGAAAAGATCCATCTTCCAGAAGGCATCCGTCCAATTCCCGAAATGTTTCAGGAAGAAGGGTATTACACGACGATAACTGGCTGGCCGATTCGAGCGGATGAGCGTCTGGGAAAAACAGATTACAACTTTGAGTGGAATGCTTCGATGTACAACGGAGCCGATTGGGCAAAACGCAAAGAAGGACAACCATTCTTTGCACAGATTCAGTTGCCTGGAGGAAAACTCCGAGGTGGCAACGTTGAATCCACCGAACGATTTGTGAATCGCATTGAAGAGACTTTCGGGAATCGTACGGATGTCAACAAAGTTAGTTTGCCCCCTTACTATCCAGCGACCGATGTCATTCTGCAGGATTGGGCAGCTTATCTGGACTCCGTTCGTGAAACTGACCGAGTCGTGGGAGAAATATTAACCAAGCTCAGAGAGGAAGGAGATCTGGAAAACACCATCGTCCTGTTTATGACAGACCACGGCATTAGTCATGTTCGTGGAAAGCAGTTTATGTATGACGAAGGTTTGCATGTTCCTTTAGTGATTGCCGGTCCCGGAATTGAGTCAGGTCAGATAAGAGAGGATCTGGTCGAACATATCGACATCGCTGCGTTATCACTAGCGTATGCCCAGATTTCCATTCCGGATTACATGCAGGCTCAGGACATCATGGCGGCGGATTACCAACCTCGCCGCGCCGTGTATGCAGCTCGAGATCGCTGTGACGAAACCGTCGAGCATTTGCGTAGTGTTAGGACACATGAGTTTAAGTACATTCGTAACTACCTGCATCAACGTCCTCACTTGCAACCAAACGCTTATAAAGACAACAAATCGATTGTGAAATCATTCAAAGCGGCCGGAGAAGCAGGGAAGTTAAATCGAGTTCAACAACAGTTGTTAGCTCCGACACGACCTGTGGAAGAGTTGTACGACTTAAAGAACGATCCGCATGAACTTCATAATCTCGCAGAAGATCCAGCTCACCAAGGTCAGTTAAAGCGTATGCGAAAGGCCCTACAGCGTTGGGAGCAACACTCTGGTGATCAGGGCGTAGATCCGGAACCAACAAAGATGTTTGATAGTGATATGAAAGTGTATGTTGATACATTGGAAGCCCGCCGACGTCCGATCGAACACATTAACACGATTAAGAACAATATCGAGTTGATGCGCCGCTGGGCACGGGAAGGAAAGTAACGAAGTGATGCGTGCCGCAGTCTTTAATGAACCGAGTTTGCCGTTGGAATTGACCGACCGTGAGAAATCAACGCCTCAGGCAGGGGAGTTGTTTATTCGATTGAAGGCGGCTGCCTTAAACCGACGTGACTATTGGATTACACAGGGGATGTATCCAGGGTTGAAGTCCGATGTGATTCAGGGGTCAGATGGTGCCGGTATTGTTGAAGCGGTTG
>CALKCC010000337.1 GCA_938082855.1 uncultured Pirellulaceae bacterium
AATGCGTAGTCAAGCAATTCAGATGCTGAGTAGTGCTAACAGGGGGCGTTGTAAATCAGGCGTTTTCCCGAGCCAGTTCAAAGGCTGTGATTTTGTCCTCGTGCTCCAAAGACAAGGCAATGTCGTCTAGCCCATTGAGCAAACAATGCCGTCGAAAACTGTCCACTTCGAAAGGGATTTCCAATCCTTCTTCCCCTCGAATGACCTGATTTTCCAGGTCGATAGTCAATTCGGTTCGTCCACCAGCTTGAGTTCTGCTAAACAGTTGCTCGACGGTTTCTTCCGGCAGAACAATTGGCAACATTCCGTTCTTAAAGCTGTTGTTGTAGAAGATATCAGCAAAGCTCGGAGCGATCACACATCGAAATCCAAAATCAGTGAGTGCCCAGACGGCATGCTCTCGTGACGATCCGCTACCAAAGTTTCGCTTAGCCAGCAGGATACTAGCCCCTTGGACTTCAGATTGATTCAATTCGAATTCAGCATTATCTGAACCGTCATCATGAAATCTCCAGTCATAAAACAGAAACTGTCCGAAGCCGGTGCGTTCTATGCGTTTAAGGAATTGTTTTGGAATGATTTGGTCGGTATCGACGTTGGCTCGATCCATTGCCCCAACCACGCCGGTATGTACTGTGAAAGCATCCATCAAATGGCAACCTTTATAACTATCTAAATCCTGACTTACGCAGGTTAGTAAACCTAATGAATTATTGTTTGAAGTCCCAGTCGCGGACGTCGACAAACGTACCTCGTACTGCGGCAGCGGCGGCCATCGCTGGGGAAACAAGATGGGTTCGACCGCCCTTACCCTGTCTTCCTTCGAAGTTACGATTACTGGTAGAAGCACAGCGTTGCCCCGGGTCCAATTTATCCGGATTCATCGCCAGACACATGCTGCAGCCAGCTTCTCGCCATTCGAACCCAGCTTCGGTAAAGATGCGATCGAGTCCTTCCTCTTCGGCCTGACGCTTTACAACGCCACTACCAGGTACGACCATTGCATTGACATCGCTGGAAACCTTATGCCCTTTGGCAACGGCAGCTGCTGCTCGTAAATCTTCGATACGAGAGTTGGTACAGGAACCGATGAAGACTCGATCCACGTCGAAGTCGGAAAGCTGCTTCCCAGCTTCCAAGCCCATATACTCCAGAGCCCGAGCAGTCGTTTTTTGCTCCACTTCATCTTCGAAGTCGCCTGGAGAAGGGATCGGTGCAGTCACGGAAATAACCTGACCGGGATTCGTTCCCCATGTCACCTGAGGCTGAATATCTGCGCCGTTATAGACTTTACTGACGTCATACTGAGCTCCCTCGTCGGACGGAAGCTGACGCCATTTTGCGACCGCTGCATCAAAGTCCTGAGGAGCATATTTACGGCCACGAATGTATTCAAATGTCTTTTCATCCGGAGCAATCAGACCTGCTCGAGCCCCAGCTTCAATGGACATATTACAAACGGTCATCCGTTCTTCCATCGAAAGGTTTCGAACCGCCTGGCCTGTATATTCAAGCACATAACCAGTTCCACCTGCCGTTGTCAGGTCACCGATGAGGTACAGAACTAAGTCCTTCGCTGTCACTCCCGGCTTTAACTCGCCATCCACACGTAATTCCATCGTTTTTGGTTTGTACTGAGGAAGCGTCTGCGTCGCCATGACGTGTTCGACTTCACTGGTGCCGATTCCAAATGCCAAAGCACCGAAGGCTCCGTGAGTCGCGGTGTGACTATCGCCACATACAATGGTCATTCCTGGCTGGGTATAACCAAGTTCTGGACCGATGACATGTACAATCCCCTGATTTTCGGAATCGATATCGTAGAGCGTGACGCCGAATTCCTTACAGTTATTGCGTAAAGTTTCCACCTGGATTGCAGCAATGGGGTCCGCGATCGGCAGGCTACGATCGGTCGTGGGGACATTATGATCGGGAGTCGCCACGGTTCGTTCCGGTCGTCGAATTTTACGACCAGCAATCCGTAATCCTTCAAATGCTTGTGCACTGGTCACTTCGTGAACCAAATGAAGGTCTATATACAACAGGGTCTGCTTACCATCTTCTGCATGGACGACATGCTGATCCCAGATTTTTTCAAACATTGTACGAGGAGCGTTGCCCCCGGCATTTGTATCAATGCTCATGATTTCTCGAGTCTCTTGATTAGATTTTGACAAAGAAAGACGAAAGGTAGGCTACCTCCCGTCAGTTACGGCGCGTTCATTTAGTATAGTTATCACTCCAGCATCTAAAAACCGCCCAAGCAGCACATCAATAGAGATTCCCGCCAATTCCAAGCGGATTTATTGAACGTCAGGCGACAGCACGGCCTTGCATGAGCCGGTTGGGAGTGAGCCCTCTACGCCTTAACCACTCTGGCCTTAGCATCTTTGATTTGCGACATGGCATTCCGCGTATCGATCACCAGACCAGCATGATCCGCGATGAGTTGGTAATCAAATGCCGTGTGGTCAGTCGAGATGAGTACGGCATCCAGAGAAGCAAGATACTCAGCAGTCAATTGCTCCGTCTGCAAATTCGGAACCTCGAAACTTCTCATGTCAGGCAACACCGGAATATGGGGATCGACATAGCTCAAATCCGCATGCAAAGCCCCCAGCAGCTCGATAAGCCGAAATGACGGGCTTTCTCGTGGATCGTCCACGTCACGCTTATAAGCAATCCCAAGGATCCCAATTCGAGAACCGTTAACCGGCTTACCGTCCGTATTTAGAGCCTCGGTCAGCTTCTGCACGACGTATGCAGGCATCGACGCATTCACTTCTCCGGCCAGTTCGATAAACCGAGTTTCCATATCGTTTTGCCTTGCCAACCAACTCAGGTAGAAGGGATCGATAGGAATACAGTGCCCTCCTAAACCTGGCCCTGGATAAAACGGTTGAAATCCAAACGGTTTCGTCTTCGCTGCTTCCACCACTTCCCAGACGTCGATCTCAAGTCGATCGAACAATGTCTTGAGCTCATTGATCATCGCGATATTTACACTGCGATACGTATTCTCAAGAATCTTGCAAGCTTCCGCGACTTCGCAACTTGATACCGGTACGACTTCAACCACGGCACTCGAATAAAGCGACACTGCCAGCATCGCACTGGCTTGGCTCGCACCTCCCACAACTTTGGGGATCTGACGTGCAGTGAAGCTGGCATTGCCAGGATCTTCTCGTTCCGGACTGTATGCCAGAAAGAAATCGGTATCCAACTGCTTCCCGGTTTGTTCTAAAAGCGGCAACATCACGTCACGTGTTGTCCCCGGGTAGGTCGTGCTTTCGAGAACCACCAACTGGCCTCCACGCAAGAACTCCGCGATCGTCTCGGTGGTCTTTACCACGTACTGCAAATCGGGATCCCTTTCACCGGTCAACGGCGTAGGAACACAAATCAGAATGACGTCCACCTCTGACAAGCGACTCATGTCCGAAGTCGGTTCAAAAGACTGATTGGCAATACAATCGGCAATCCACTCCGAAGGCAAATGGCTGATGTAACTTTCACCCTGTTGCAACTTCTCAACTTTGGATTGATCGACATCAAAGCCCAGAGTGCGAAACCCTGCCGAGACAAATACTTGAATCAACGGCAAGCCCACATACCCCAATCCAATAACTCCCACTTTGGCTTGACGGGATTCAATGGCAGCATGCAATGAAGTTTGATTAGGATTCGACATGTTTGGCCATTGGTTAGACTAAGACGGTTATCTGATTCTGGCGGCGAGCATCATCACCAACCTATTGCAAAATACGTTTCACTCTCAATTTGGTTCAAGTGGCTTTCGCACCAGAGTGAATAAGACTTTGCTGAATCGAACAATGCTTCTGTTAAACGAAGCTCCTATTATTAGTTCGAGTTATTTATCCAGCGTCTTTAGTGAAAGGTGCTTGAGAAAGAGTGTCTCATAGTTCGGTGCGGCCAGAGTCAGGCGATGACTGAGTTTTCCGGCAGCGATATCTGCTTGTATGTCGGACAAATATCTTCGCCAGATGGCGTGGCACGGCGTGCCCCGCTCAGACAAAAAACGGCACCAGGCCCAGCTCGCAGCATAGGACAAGGCATCCGTCTTGGTCGACGATTCATTCCTTTCCAATGAACTAAGCTTGAGGGGGACTGCCAAAGCCTCTCGCTGCTCTCCCATGATCCCTCGAATCATCTCACCGTGGACAAGGTCCTGACTCGCCTCAGTTGCCTCAAATAATTCAGCGACTCCTTCATCCATCCAGAGCGGGAGTTGTCGGCCACCGAATGACCCAAAATTAATCGCATGGACGGCTTCGTGTAACAAATCCCGTCCCAGAGTTTTCCCTGCTGTTGCCAAGATGGTTGGTTTCCCACCACGAACTACAAAGAGTGAAGTCCGGCGCGGAGCCCGAGGCAGCGTTTTTTGCAAATGGTTGAGGTAGGCCTGACGATCTTTGAACAGCAATACATGGACAGGTGCTACTTTGAGCTTGAGACCGTAGTAGGAAGACAAGCGTTCCGGTAAAGCACGCAATTCAGGCAATACCGCGGGAAGTCCTGCCGGCTCCTGTTCATAATGAAAGTAAAGCCAGTCCTTTTCGATTGCCTGAACTCTCGACATTGGGCGTGCGAAGCTCGCCAGCCCAGCACCGGCTGTCAGCGTCAGAACTCGCAAGCCCCAACTTCTTCGTGACAACTTGGTTCTCATCGAAATAACTACCTGCTTTCCCGTCTGTTTTCCAGTCTATTCACCCGCTAGGGAAGCCAATTTTCAGCTCGCTCCCATCTTGGAATACAGGCCTCAACAATTGACCATTTCACCGTTCGCGTGTATCGTAAGTTCTTTATGGAAACGGTCTGATTGTGGACTGTGAATAACGCAATCACTCGTCCATAACTCCATCAACTATGATACAGGTTTCGTCTGGTTCGTTGAAACATCGAACCGATAACCATCAAACTCCGGATACTTATCTGTGAAACACGCGTCGATCGGTCCCATTGCTCTTCATTTCCCAGAGAAAGTCGAGTCTATCGATACTCTTCGAGAAGAGTTTCCACGTTGGAATTTGGATCTCATCCAGCAAAAGACGGGGATCTATCAACGCCATATAGCCAGTGATGAAGAGTTTGCATCGGACTTAGGTGTCGCAGCCGCTGAAAAGCTGATTGAACAATACGATATTGATCGAAGCACGATCGACTTTTTGTTGTTTTGCACTCAAACCCCCGATTGTCCTCTTCCAACAACCTCTTGCCTGATGCAACAGCGACTGGGGCTTTCCACCGACTGCGGAGCACTTGATTTCAATCTTGGATGCTCGGGCTACGTCTATGGACTTTCACTCGCTGACGGATTGATCAAAAGTGGTGCAGCCAAACGAGTGCTGTTTGTCACGGCAGAAACATACACTAAATACATAGACCGCAATGACCGGAGTCTACGGACTATTTTCGGTGACGGAGCGGCAGCTTCGCTGATCGAAGCGAGTGACACTCCCAGTCTGCAGCATTTCAAATTCGGAACCGATGGATCGGGGGCCGACATGCTACTGCTGACCAAGAGCGGACCACGGCAACCAATGCCACCTCGAAATCGACATCGCTGGGACAGCGATCTCTATATGGATGGCCCCAGCCTGATTAGTTTCACCGTGGATGCTATCCCGGGGCTGGTCGATGACATTCTAGGAAAAGCAGGCATCGACAAATCCGATGTCAGCTACTTCCTGATGCACCAGGCAACCTACAAGATGCTGTCGGAACTTGCACAACGCATTAATGTGCCTCAGGATCAGGTACCTATTCGACTTTCTCATGTCGGAAACACCGTTTCTTCAACACTCCCTATATTGATTCAGCAGATGCGCGAGTCCGGAGATCTGCAAGCCGGAATGCAGAATCTATTGGTCGGCTTTGGCGTTGGGCTTTCCTGGGCAGGTTGTTATTGGAAAGAAACCTTTGCCGGTTAAGAACGCTGGAGCTTCACAAGATGGATACTCTGCAGGGTCAATTTCTCGTTGCACCTCCGGCATTAGTAGAGCCTAATTTCCATCGCACAATTGTATTGGTGCTTCAGCATGACGATAGCGGCGCCTTAGGCTTGGTGATGAACCGCCCGACCAACAGTGAAATCGACCAGATTTGGGAAGTCATGACAGGCACGTCGCTGGCAAGCGAAGGGGTGCTTTACGTTGGGGGACCTGTGGAAGGTCCCATCATGATGCTTCACACTCGGCCAGAATTAAGTGAGCAGACGGTCATGCCTGGGCTATATGTCTCCTCGCAAAAATCAAATCTCGCAAAACTCGTTTCTAAAAAAGCTTTACCTTACAAAGTGTTTTCCGGCTATGCCGGCTGGTCAGAAGGACAACTTGACGCCGAGATTCAACAAGGAGGCTGGCTGGTCACACCAGCAAGTCCCGAAGACGTCTTTCAAACTCTTGAAAATCCCTGGAAACACCTCTGTGAAAGACTCGGAAACAATGTTCTTCAAGCCGCAACCGGCCAGACGTCCATACCTCCAAATCCCGAACTTAATTAGACTAGACTAGCTCGCTCACCCCGACTTAAACCGTTGACTACATCTAACAACACCGGATCAGCTCGCACCATTGCCATTGGAGATATTCATGGTTGCGCTGACGAACTAGAACAACTACTTGAGTTGATCCAACCGACCGCAGATGACACTCTCGTTTTCCTCGGGGACTACATCGATCGCGGACCTGATTCCCAACGCGTCATTAACACCGTCATCGGATTGCAGGAGACTTGTGAGGTTATCACACTCGTCGGCAATCATGAAATCATGCTGCTCGATGCCATTCAACAGCCACTCATGCAATCACTCTGGCTACAATTTGGTGGACAGCAAACACTCGACAGTTATGGCGGTGACTTTGAATCGATCCCAGCCGACCATCTGACATTCCTCGAATCCTGCCAGCGATTTCACGAAACCGAGGACCATCTGTTTGTACATGCGAATTACCTTCCCAATTCACCTCTCGATCAACAGGATCCTCAGGTCCTGCTATGGACGCATCTAACCGAATTGCAACCTGCTGCCCACGTCTCGGGCAAGCGAGTGATTGTCGGCCATACCCCACAGAAAAATGGTAAAATCCTCGACTATGGTCACTTGGTTTGTCTGGACACGTTTTGCTTTGGCAACGGAGTCCTCACCGGCATGGACGTTCACACCGATCAACTCTGGCAAACAGAAGCCCGCAATTAATTAAAAATGAAAGCCCTTGATGCCATGAATAAAGCTTTGCTAAGCCTACTTGTCCTGTTGACTGTGGTCACACACTCCCAGGCTCGCCAACCGAACGTGATTCTGATTTACACGGATGATCAGGGAACGATCGATGTTAATTGCTATGGAGCCAAAGACCTTACCACACCACACATGGACGGACTTGCCAAACGCGGCGTCAAATTCACGCAATTCTATTCTGCAGCCCCCGTGTGCTCACCCTCGCGAGCAGCCGTTATCACGGGACGCTATCCACAACGAGCTCAAATCCCCGGAAACGTTTCTTCTGCACATGGACATGCAGGGATGCCTGAAAGCCAAATCACCATGGCTGAAGTTTTCCGCAAAGCAGGGTATGCCACGGCCCACATTGGAAAATGGCACTTAGGGTATGACCAGGCCACCATGCCCAACAACCAGGGATTCGACTATTCATTTGGGCACATGGGAGGATGCATCGACAACTACTCGCACTTCTTCTACTGGAATGGTCCCAATCGCCATGACCTGTGGCAAAACGGTAATGAAATCTGGCGGGATGGAAAGTATTTCCCGCAGCTGATGGTGGACGAAGCCAGCCACTTCATCGAAACACATCAGGAAAAGCCATTCTTTATGTATTTCGCAATGAATATCCCCCATTATCCGCTGCAAGGTACTGAGAAGTGGCGACAGCATTACAAAGATCTGGAAGCTCCAAGACGCATGTATGCGACGCTCATCTCCACCATGGATGAGATGATCGGGAAGCTCGTGGCTCAGGTAGACTCATTAGGATTACGGGAAGACACGATCATTGTTTTTCAATCGGATCACGGGCACTCTCAGGAAGAACGCACCTTTGGCGGCGGTGGCAGTGCGGGCATATATCGAGGCGCCAAATTCAGTTTGTTTGAAGGTGGTATACGTGTACCCGCCATTATCAGTTGGCCTGGCCATCTCCCGGAAGACGCCACCCGCGAACAACTTGCCACCGCTGTGGACTGGTATCCAACTTTGGCGAAACTCGCCGGCGTTGACAACATCGCTCACCGAATCGATGGACGAGACATTTCCGAATTAATCCATTCTGCGGATGCTAAAACCCCTCATGATGTGTTTCACTGGCAAACCGGGCGCGGGAATAATGCTCCCTGGGCTGTTCGTAAGGGAGACTGGAAACTGCTCGGGAATCCACGAGACACCAGTAATAAAGCCCCCATCACGGCCGCGGACAAGTTGTTTCTCACCAACCTGACTGAAGACCCTTCCGAGTTGAAGAACATGGCGAAAACCAATCCTGAATTGGTCGCTGAGCTATTGAAGCTCCACCAGCAATGGGCCATCGACGTTCAGCAGCAGTAAGCTACA
>CALKCC010000338.1 GCA_938082855.1 uncultured Pirellulaceae bacterium
TTATCAAAGGGATGGTCATGACACTGCGCACATCCAATGCGAGTCCCCAGGAACACTCGTACAGTATTATTCAAATGATCAAGCGGCATTCCAACGTCACGAAGTCGATATCCTACAGCTGGATTGTCAAAGATCTGCCCATCAGCCATTAGCATCTCCCGCACCATTAAATCGTACGGTTTATTCTGACGTAGACTTTTCTTTACCCAGTCTGCCCAGGGGCGGATGTAAGTGTTATTCGACGATTTGTCTACGATCCGCCAATTGTCTGCCAGGTAATTAAACATATGACTGGAATAACCAACCGAATTGAGCAAATAGTCGATTAGTACTTCACGTTTATTTGGCAAAGTTGACCGGACAAATAAGTAGGCCTCACGCCCGGTCGGGATCTGACCGGTTATATCCAGATACGCTCGTCGTACAAAGCGAGCGTCATCAACTTCCGGGTTTGGTTCGATGCCTTCCGCAGCAAGCTTGGCATTGATGAATTGATCTATCTTTGCTGCGCTTTCCTGCACTTTAGCAATTTGATCTGCCTTGACTGGCTTCACGGGTAGATTGACATTGGGAACATTGTTAAACGCTGGCGGTAATTTCGACTTGATCTCATTCGCATTCGGCTTTTTCTTCACGACCCCATTGGGCGGCTTTTTCTGTGCCCTGATTGTGGACTCTCCCCCCACAAGACCAAGAAAACACGCGAGTCCTAACGCTAAAATCCGAAACATATTTGATTGCCTTATTCTGAAATACCAGATGTTAGATAAGCCGAAAGTCTTCTGGTAATTGCTAATCCAATTATACGACCCTCGCCGCAAATATAAACAGCAATTGATTGGTAAAATCTAAAAGGCAGCTGCCAACACCTCTGAGACGCCCTCTTCAGTCACGTCCACGGGATTAGTAAGGCTACAGTGATCAGCGACAGCTAGCGGCTCAATCCCTTCTAAATCTTCGGGTTCAACGCCCATGGCGGACAGGCTAGCCGGTAATTGCAATGCCTCACTGTATTGGCTAAAGGCAGTGGCCAATCCTTCCGCTCCACCAGATAGTCCCAGCATATCGTTGATCTTCTCGACCGTTAATCGGCACTCTGATTCATTAAACCTAAGTACATGTGGCATTAACACAGAGTTCAAGGTCCCATGATGGAGCATTCTGTTTTGCAACGCCCCTAGTGGATGGCTAATTGAATGCACCATGCCCAACCCTTTTTGAAACGACAAAGCTCCCTGCATCGCCGACATCATCATTTCTGTACGGGCAGCAATGTCGAACGGGCTCTCAAAGGCAATTCGCAGGTTTTCCCATCCGCGTTTGAGGCCATCGAGTGCGATCGCCTCAGCCACCGGATTGTAAACTCGACTAATCGCAGTCTCGACACAGTGACTCAATGCATCCATCCCGGTGGCGGCAGTCAGGAAAGGTGGCAAGCCAAGCGTCAATTCCGGATCGACAATCGACCAATTGGGGATGATATGCGGACTGATAATCGCAAGCTTCTGTCCACTAGTCATCGTGACCAATGAGCCACGCCCCACTTCCGTACCTGTCCCTGCTGTTGTCGGAATTGCAATCAATGGGGGCATATTGGATGTGATACGTTCCACGCCACCGCGAATAAATGCTGTATCTTCCAGTTTCATGTCATGGGTCAGCAGGATTCCCATCGCCTTGGCAGCATCAATGGGCGAACCGCCACCAAGCCCGATAAATCCATCGCAATCAAACTCACGGTAGCGGACCAAACCAGCCAACACGGATGATTCGGTTGGGTTTGATTGCACATCGGCGAACACCACAGGATCCTGCAGTCCAAGCTTTTCGACAAACCCTAATTCAACCAGCGGTTGATCCGTGACAATTAATGGCCGAGAAATGCCAACCGTCTGCATAACTTCCGGCAGATCCACCAACGCGCCGGCGCCAAATTGAACTTTTGTTAGATAACTAATTGTTGGGGATTGCATGGGCACTTCCTGTCAGGTACTAATCTAAGCTGTTATTAATATTCTTACATATAGAATGGGTGTTGAGAGCAGGATGGATCTAGAAACCTTACGAAGTCGACAAGAACCACTGAAGCAAAAATATCGTGAAGAGCCGGAAACCGGCGTTTACACCATGACTGTCACCGGCAGCGTTGATCAAGCCAACCTCGCCATCAACGTCCCAACCCATACCGGGATAGCCCAGGCAGGTTTACATGCTGCTGCCGGGGGTGACGGCACAATGGCCTGCTCTGGCGACATGCTACTCGAAGCACTCGTCGGCTGTGCCGGAGTGACCTTAGGTGCTGTTTCACTCTCGATGGGAATCCAAGTTCACCAAGGCACAATCACAGCCGAAGGAGATTTGGACTTCAAAGGGACACTTGGTGTCGACCGCGAGGCGCCGGTAGGTTTTAAGCAAATCCGTCTCCTATTTAACCTCGATACCGATGCGGACGAAGAGACCGAAGCCAAACTCGTTTCTCTGACCGAACGGTATTGTGTTATCTACCAGACTCTCGCCAACGCGAATGAAATTCAAACCACTCGAAGCTAACGGCGATTACTGCAGAATAACGGATACATTCTTGGTCTCTAGGTAGGCATCCATACCTTCGATTCCATTTTCCCTGCCCATCCCGGATTCCTTCAGTCCGCCAAACGGCGCCTGAGGGACCGCCGGTACAGGATCGTTAATGCCGATTGTACCGAATTCCAATC
>CALKCC010000339.1 GCA_938082855.1 uncultured Pirellulaceae bacterium
ATTTCCAAATCCAATCCGCTAGGAAATCCGACTGTCAGAAAACTTGCTTTTCAGTCCCGTACGATCGAGCCGAATAGTACGACTGCCAAAGCGATATCCATGAGAGCTTCCAGAGCAGGGACTCTCTGCCATACCCTGACGGCAACGCTTGCCAACGGATTGATTGTAGAGAAACAGGTGTGTGTGGAAGTCAGTGCTCCCATCCAACCTCAAGATCAACCGGCTCCTGTCGTCAAAGCCACCATTATTGAATCAGACAACAAGCAAAAATGGGAAGTCGGGGAAACCAGAACCAAGCGATTCCAGATTTCGAATCAATCCAAACAGCCTATCACTAACGTCACCATCAAGGCGACCTTGCCGAAATCACTTCAGCCACAATTGGCCAGTGAAGGGCATCGCAGTGAAGGGCCATCGATCGTTTTGGATATCCCTACGTTGTTGGCAGGGCAAACCAGAACGCTCGTCGTTCAGATTCTGGCCGAAGATTCCGGTGATGATCTACCTTTAGAAATGGACGTAACCGGTGATGCTATTCAAAGAGTAACGAAATCCGTGCTTATCACGGTGCATGCCAATTCTGCGACAAACCCACTTGATCTATCCCCTCCGGCCAATCCTCAACCTGCTTCCGAAGCGGCTGAACCCAATCTTCCAGCCAACAATGAACCATTACCAGATCTCGATCTCCCTGACTTGGAACCAGACTCGAAAGATGAAAATCCCACCGCCGAGCCGGCAGACGACGCAACGACTGATGCGGAAGATCCCAAGGAAGAAAGTACGCAGGTCACTCCACCTTCTGGCGACCTTCCCAATCCAGTCTTACAGGATACTCCAATGAATGAGGATGCTCCTGACACAACGCCCCCTTCTCCCACAGAAGGACAGGAAGCAGATCAGGATACCTTTCCATTAACTCTCCCTCCCGCTGACGATTCAGCAAACTCGGACGATCAAACTCCTGAGAATAATCTCGAAATTCCGCCGCAAGACCCCAACCCGACTCTCACTGTCCCTGAACAGGAGTCCGCTGACATTGATGCTCCGGCAGACGCGGACACTGCTACCGAAAGCACTGAACCTGCTCTGAACGAGGCGGAGGGAGAACCGATGGAGGTCCCCACGGAGACTCCCGATGAAACCACGGATTCTGATGCAAGTCCCGCCAGACCATCCGTTCTATCCAGTAAAGTCATAACATTAAACAACCCTATCACGATAGGTGACGAAAACATTTACTTTGTCTACGTTCAAAACATAGATGATTTACCGGTTCACAAGATTGCAATACAAGTCACAACCAGCGACCACCTCAAAGTCCTTGGCTTAGCGCAAAAAGGAACTGATGCTTCAGCATTTGAAAATACGATTGATCCAATTCAGCGTCGCGTGACTCTTCCTGTCATTACTCAACTGAAATCAGACGAGTCGGTCATTCCGTACCAAATCAAAGTACAATCACAACGCGCAGGCAAGGCGAGCCTCAAGGTAACCATTCATGCAGACGAATTGACTACGCCAATTCAATTGGAACAAGACGTCCTGATTAATCCTGCGGATTAGCAAATGCCTCGATTCGTCATCCTCTTGCATCGTCCAGCTCCGAACTCCAATGAGCCTCCTCACTATGACTTTATGCTTGAAGTCACTACCGAGGGTGTTTTAGCAACCTGGAGATGGAATGCCATTCCCACAGATTCCGAAGACTTTACAGGAGTCTCGCTTGAGGCCCATCGTCTGGAATATCTGGAGTATGAAGGCGAGATTTCTGGAAATCGCGGTTCGGTTGAACGTAAAGTTCAAGGATCCTATTCGCCTGAAATAAAGTCCGAACTCACTGAATGGACGATACGTCTATCCAGTTCAATGATGGCCGGTGACTTGCACGCTCAGAGAGTTTCCGAATCCGAGTGGAAATTCCAGTTTACTGCTAACTAATCAATGGCAACCTGAACACGAACTTTCTCTTTGAGAAATTCAAGAGACGAGATGTCTAATTCGCGTTCTCGCTTTATGCGAACCACCGTCGGAATCCGTACGATGGCAACCGTCCGATCCGTTCCTGGTTTCCACTTAAAATCCACACCAGATCGTGCCATCGCAGCTTCGATTTCGTCAAACACTCGTTTGATCCGAATGGGGAGGTTACCGGCATGTAACGAATTCAACTTGATCTCAATGGTGTTCGGTTGTTCTGCCAACTCGATTGTTAGTTGTATGGAAATGGCCGAAGTAAATCGTGATCGTTCGAGCGTAAAGAAGAGCGTCTGCTGCGGCTGATCAATAAGAATTCTCGGATTGCGAATACCATCCGGCAATGAGACGTGAGGGTTTCCGTTTAGCTGAGTGGCCAACCAACCGTTGATCTGTTGTTGAGTGATTTCGTAATTGAGATCATCTCCCCAACGTATATCCTCTTTGATGTCATCAACGGTATCCAATAACTCCTGAGCGGGTTGTTGATGCACCGATGGAGGGATCTTCAATTCCTGTTCATACTTTTTGGGAACGGCATTCACCAGATAGAGAATGTAAAGAAATCCAAGTAACACCAAAACAGCCAAGCCCAGAAGAATATAAAAGAATTTCTTCCAGGTCATTTTCATCGCTTTAGCTTCCTTGATAGGAGTTAATTCGCTACACGCACCAAAGCGTATTTCTTCTTGCCTCGACGCAGAACGATCACAGTATCGCTCGCCAGATCTTGCTCAGAGAGATTGGTATCAAGTGATTCCACTCGGCGATTATTCACATACCCGCCGCCCTGTTCGATGGAACGTCGTGCATCTCCACGGCTACTACACAACCCGCTATCCACTAGAGCATCGACAATATTGAATTGTCCGCCGGTCAGAACATCTCGTGAGATTTCCACGCTCGGTACGTCCGCAAAGATATCAAGCAACTGTTCGTCACTTAAATCCTGAATTTCAGATCCGAAGAATATCTCTGTCGCTTTCCTAGCCGCATCCAGTCCATCCTGCCGATGCACGATCTGAGTCAGAACTTCCGCCAATCGCTTCTGGCTGCTACGCAGGTGCGGTTCGGTTTCTCTTGAATGATCCAGCTCAACAATTTCTTCCATAGGCAACTCGGTAAGAAATCGCAAACATTGTCCAGCATCGTCATCAGCGACATTTATCCAGTATTGATAAAACTTGTAGGGACTTGTTCGTTCAGGTGCGAGCCAGACAGCTCCTGATTCTGTTTTCCCCATCTTGGTTCCATCGGATTTCGTCAACAGCGGGCATGTCATGCCGTATAGAGACGCTCCATGCATTCGTCGTCCCAGATCAATCCCAGCCGTGATATTACCCCACTGATCACTGCCTCCGACCTGTAGCTCGCAATCATACTTTTGATGCAGATGAACAAAGTCATAAGCCTGCAGCAACATGTAACTAAACTCGGTATAGCTCAATCCGCTTTCGCCTTCGAGCCTGCTCTTCACAGAGTCTTTACCGAGCATGACGTTGACAGGGAAATTCTTTCCAATGTCCCTTAAGAACTCCAAGAACGAAAACTCATTCATCCAATCCAGGTTATTGGCTAGAACGGCTCCGCCACCGGCCTCGTCAAATTCAATAAAATTCTGCATCTGGTTCTTCAACGCTTCGGTATTGGCGTGAAGCTGATCAACGGTCAATAGGTTACGTTCCTGGCTCTTTCCACTCGGATCGCCAATCATACCGGTCGCTCCGCCTACCAGTGCAATCGGACGATGCCCTGCCTGTTGAAATCGGCGTAGAGTCATCACCTGCATCAGATGGCCTACATGCATACTGTCTGCAGTCGGATCAAACCCGATATACATCGTACGAGGCTTTTCCTGAAGCCAGGGTGCCAGATCATCCGTCGTTTGATGGATAAGACCGCGTGTTGTGAAATCTGCGTAGATGTCGCTCATTGTCAAAACTGTCTATTGGATTGGTGAGTGTGGTTTCAGTTGATTATCTCAGAGAATTCCGATTGTGAAAACGACACATTGGCGTCTCTCTGCAGCCTGTTGATAAAAATCCTGCAATTGAGTGAGTCCTTCGGAAACCAGTTGGTCCTCTGGTGGTCCCTCGTCCAACAGCTCCTTTAGAATCGTCCCTAAAAAACCAACGACATCCGGGCGTACCAAATATACTTTCCGCTCTGGTTCATCCAGCAATGGACGACCTCCATTAAAGGCCATCGAC
>CALKCC010000340.1 GCA_938082855.1 uncultured Pirellulaceae bacterium
TACCGATTCTTGATGAGGATCGAGAGCATTGGTCCTTTATGCCGATTGAGCGTCCGCCTCTGCCTGTAGTGAAGGATGCTGACTGGCCTCAAAATCCAATCGACTTCTTTGTCCTGAAGAAACTAAATGACGTGGGTATTAATCCAATGCCAGAGGCAGAACACCGCGCACTGGTTCGTCGAGCACATCTGGATTTGACGGGATTGCTCCCTTCTTACGACGAAGTCGTGGCCGACCAAAGTTATGTCGAGCTTATTGATCAACTACTCGCCTCTCCCAGATTTGGCGAGCGTCAGGCGCAGCATTGGCTGGACTTGGCAAGGTTTGCAGAAACGGATGGCTTTGAGCATGACAAAGTTAGGGCGACTGCCTGGAAGTATCGTGACTGGGTGATTTCTGCTTTTAATGCAAACTTACCCTATGACGAGTTTGTTATACAGCAGCTGGCAGCGGACGAATTGAGCCCGGATAGTGATCGTACACCAACGATGTTTTGCCTTGCAGGACCGGATATGCCGGATATCAACTCACAGTTTGAGCGACGGCATTCACTACTCAATGAATTGACGAGTACTGTAGGAGCCGTCTTTATGGGGTTGCAGGTCGGGTGTGCGCAGTGTCATGACCATAAGTTTGATCCAATTAGCCAGGCGGATTTCTATCGGATGCGGGCGTTGTTTCAGCCGGCCGTGCATGTGACGAAAAATCAGAGTGTGAGTGCCTTGAAGGAACAAGGTGAGCCGCAGCCTGCCCATTTAATGACTCGTGGTGATTTTGATAAACCTGGTTTGGAGCTGGAGCCTGGTTTTTTACGCGTGGTTTCTACAGGCACTGTACCTGCCATTGGAAAGGCTCCAAGCGGTACATCGGGGCGTAGGCTTGCGTTGGCTCGCTGGCTTGTAGACCGGAAGCACCCGTTAACTGCACGGGTCATGATGAATCGTCTTTGGCAGCAGCACTTTGGCACAGGATTGGTTTCAACTCTGAGCGACTTTGGGATCATGGGAACTTCGCCAACCCATCCGGAGTTATTGGATTGGCTAGCTGCCGAGTTTCAACAGCACTGGGATTTGAAGGTCATGCATAAGTTGATCATGACCAGTGCCACCTATCGGCAGGCGAGTCAGGAGTCGGAGCAGTTTGAAGAGAACAAGAAAGCTGATCCGGATAATTTGCTTTGGAGTCGGTTTCCCCGGCAACGTCTTGATGGTGAAGTGATTCGGGATGCCATGATAATGGCGGCTGGATTGAAAGAGTATGACATGGGTGGGCCGGGTGTGAGACCGCCATTGCAGAAGGAGGTCGCTCAGACGTTGTTGAAGAATCAATGGGATGTGTCGCCAAAGGAGAGCGATCATTATCGCCGCAGTGTTTATGTGTTTGCTCGTCGGAATCTGCGATATCCACTCTTCGAGGCCTTTGACAGGCCCGACGCAAACGTGAGTTGTCCTCAGCGACAAAAGTCGACAACGGCGCCGCAAGCATTGATTCTATTTAATTCAAAGCTGACGCTTGATTTGGCTCGTAAAATGGCCGGTGACATTCTGCCTAATTGTCAGGACGACGACACTTATATTCGCGAAGTGTTACGACGATGTTGGAGTCGCGAGCCAGAACCTGAAATCCTGCAAGCGGCTCGAGATTTTTTCACCCGCAGTCGCAAAGCATCAGCAAACGTCTCTCTAGAAGAATTAAACCAGGTGACACCCACTCCGTTGCCCGCCGGTCTCGATCCAGGCAAGGCCGCTGTTTACACCGAATTCTGCATCGTGGCCTTCAATACCCTTGAATTCATTGTGATTCAATAATCGAGTGCCACCCACTCATCGGCCTTCTCATCGATTGGATTTCGTCCAATTAATAAGTGACACCCACTCATGGCCGGCTCTTGTAATCCAATTAAATCGCCCAAAATGTTTCTTCCAAGAGTGGGTGGCACCTATCGTCGAGTCAAATTGGATTGTTGAAAAGGGATGAGTGAAGGCTTGGAGTTCTTTATAATCAGTGGATGCAAACTCAGTTTAAATCGTCGTTTCTTTCGTGGAAGACCATTGTCAGTTTGGCATTATGTGTCACTGGTTTCTCTGGAATGGTATGCGCAGACGATGATGCACTCTCCGCAAACGCCCTGAAGATCCTGACTGCAAAGTGCGGAAAATGTCATAGCAGTGAAAACCGCAAAGCAGATTTAGATTTGTCGTCCATCGCGGCAATTCTCAAGGGTGGTGAGTCGGGCGACATTGTTGCTCCAAATTATGAAGATAGCCTGCTGTGGGAGATGATTTCCAATCAGGTAATGCCGCCTGAAGATGAGCCACAGCTTTCGGAAGCTGAGCTGGAGGTCTTGAAGCGTTGGCTCGAGCAATCGAAGTTTACACCAGTGGAAAAGGAGAGGCCGTCGCAATGGGACGTCCTACCTGTACTGCAATTGCGATGTGTTATTTGTCATGGAAAGCATGTCGCCGAAGGTGAACTTGATTTAAGGACCCATGCTTCCATTCTGAAGGGTGGAAAATCGGGTCCGGCGATTGTCCCAGGCAACCCTGCTGAAAGCTTAATCCTGCAGCGAATCCATGCTGGTGAAATGCCTCCGAAGCGACGGATCGTGGAGGCCAGCATTAAGGTGATTACGGCACAAGAGATCGATAAACTGGAAGCATGGATTACTGCTGGTGCTCCCAACGATCCAGCAATGATTGACGCGCCGGGGTCGGAGCCAGATCCATTGGTTTCCGATGAGGAACGAGAGTTTTGGGCATTTAAGACGCCAGTACGACCTTCTGTTCCGCTGACCAAGCAATCTGTTTGGAGCCAAAACAGCATCGATGCGTTCATTTTACGAGCGATCGAACAGGCAGATTTACAGCCATCGTCGGCAGCCAGTAAAGAAACGCTGATTCGCCGAGTCTATTTTGATTTACTCGGTATCCCACCTACGGTGCAACAAATCGAGCAATTTCTGGAAGACGACTCTCCATTGGCCTATGAGCAGATGGTGGAGCGAGTATTGGCTTCACCCCATTACGGTGAACGGTGGGGCGGTCTTTGGCTAGATCTTGCAGGATATTCTGATAGCGAAGGAATTCAGGAAAGCGATCCTGTGCGGCCTTCTAACTACTTATACCGCGATTACGTCATTCGTAGCTTCAACGCTGACAAACCCTATTCGAGATTCTTAAAGGAGCAGTTGGCGGGGGATGATCTGGCTGACTACACCAATCCTGATCATGTGAGTCAGGAAGTGGTCGACAACTTGATCGCAACTGGGTTTCTACGCCAGTCTTCAGATGGCACTTACTCCAACATCACCGGTTTTGTACCCGATAGAAATCGTTACATCGGTGCCGCCATTGAAGTTTACACTTCTGCTGTTCTGGGCCTAACGCTGAAGTGTGCGAAGTGTCACAGCCACAAATTTGATCCGTTACCACAACGTGATTACTACAGATTATTGGCAGTCTTCAAAGGTGCATTAGATGAAAATACCTGGATGAGTCCACTAAAGGACAGGGGTGTATCTTCGCTCAAACCAATGCGATTGCTGAGAGTCACTGACACGGAAACACGACAAGCCATAGAAGCTCATAATCGTCGTGTTGAATCGGAATTGGCAATGATTAGGAAAGAGCTTTCAACTCTGGAAGTTGCCGCGATTACCAAACTTCAAGATCAGGCCATAAATTCGTTGCCCGAGCAAATTCGAGAAGACGTAAGAAGTGCACTCAACGAGAGCAAAGAAAAGCGAAGCAAAGTACAGCAGTATCTCGTCGAGAAATTTGAAGCTCAGATCCGTTTTGATATTGAACGTGCCCAGACAGCCGACGCGGAATTTAAGGCCAAGCGAGAACAAGTGATCGCGAGGCTCACAGCAAAGAATGGCGAGAAACGTGAAGTGACGCCAATTCGAGCATTATGGGATCGTGGAGATCCTTCGCCGACTTACATTTTGACCCGTGGGGATTATCTAACTCCGGCAAGAAGGGTGGGTCCGGGCGTGCCTTCTGTTTTGACGGACGGGCAAACAGAATTTAAGACGCGTGTCCCCTTTGAAGGGTCGCCGAGTACGGGGCGTCGATTGGCATTGGCAGAGTGGACGACCGACAAATCGCACCCATTAACCGCCCGCGTTATGGTGAATCGTATTTGGAAATTCCATTTCCAAAATGGAATCGTGAGGACACTCGATAACTTTGGTGTCGCAGGAGCAAAACCAACTCATCCGGCATTACTAGACTGGCTAGCCGTAGAGTTTATGGAAAATGACTGGAGTGTGAAGCACATTCATCGATTGATTCTATCTAGTGCGACTTACCAACAGTCTTCGCTGGTGACAGACGCACATCTGGAAAAAGACCCGGACAATGAATTGTTAAGCCGAATGCCGATGCGGCGTATGGATGCGGAGATGCTAAGAGATTCATTGATTTCGTTAGCGGGCGTTCGTTGGGACAAGCAGTTCGGAGCAGGTGATCCTGTTGCCTCGCGAGCGGATGGGTTAGTCACATCTACGGCGATAGACAATGCCGTCTGGAGACGAAGTATTTATGTGTTGCACCGCCGTAGCCAAATGCCAACCATTCTGACGTCGTTTGATCGGCCTCGCATGAGCCCGAATTGTGTTGAACGCTCAGAATCAACCGTGGCACCTCAGGCATTGCATCTAATGAATAACCAGCAAGTTAATTCCTGGGCGACACAATTTGCTCAGCGAGTTTTTGAAGTCGCCGGACAAGATCAAGAGAAGCAAGTGCGTTTGGCTTATTTGAAGGCTTTAAGCAGGCAGCCGGATCAACAGGAACTCTCGATTGCTCTTGAGTATATGGAAAAAATGGCGACAAGGATTTCAGGAGCGAAATCCCCATCGGAATTGAACTTTAAAGTGCTTAGCCAGTTGTGCCATGCCTTAATTAACTCAGCAGCCTATATCTACATTGACTAGAGTATCATGGCCCGAAACGCAACCAGACAGAATTTGATGATGGACCGCCGGCGGTGGCTGACGAGCACTGCGGCCGGAATTCAGGCGGCTGTCTTGACGGATCTCTTCTCAAAAGATGTTTATGGGATGGAGGCACCCAAGGCTAGGACCACCTTCGATCTAAAACCACAGCCAACTCATCATGATCCAAAGGCTAAGGGTGTCATCCATTTATTTATGAATGGTGGCCCGAGTCAGATGGATTTGTTTGATCCAAAACCGGAGTTGGATAAGCGGCACGGTGAGGATTACTTTAGTGAGCTTGCCTCGGAAGTGGAAAATCCCACGGTCGCCGGTGCTCTGATGAAGTGCCCCTATAAATTTGCTCAGCATGGTGAATCTGGCCAATGGGTATCTGATGCACTGCCGCACACAGCAGAGATTGTTGATGAACTGGCAGTTATCAAATCGATGTACACTACGAATCTGACACATGAACCGGCGCTGTTCAAGATTCACGGTGGTCAGGAGTTACCAGGTATGCCTTCGGTGGGTGCCTGGGTCGCGTACGGCCTTGGTACAGAAAATCAAAATCTTCCGGCTTATGTGGTATTAGATGATCCTTTGGGACTTCCGGTGAATCGGGCTCAAAGCTGGCAGTCGGGCTTCTTGCCACCGGTTTATCAGGGGACTCGATTTAGAAGCACCGGGGAACCTGTGTTGAACTTGAATCGTGAATTCGAACAATCTGATGAAGTTGCTAGTCTAGAGAGAGAGCTGATTGCAGGACTCGACAGGATTCATAGGGATAAACGGCCAGGGCAGTTGCGTCTCGATGCAAGAATGGCGAGCTATGAATTGGCTGCTCGCATGCAGTTGGAGGCGACTGACGCTTTGGATCTCTCCAAGGAAACTCAGGCAACTCTGGATATGTATGGCATTGGCAAAGAGCCAACTGATAACTACGGACGTCGTTGCCTCTATGCACGACGCCTTATTGAACGAGGCGTTCGGTTTGTACAGCTCTATATTAATTCTCAGATTTGGGACAATCACACTGGTTTGACAGCAGGGTGTAAAGGAGCATGTGACAGGACGGACCTACCAATTGCCGGGTTGATTCGCGATCTAAAGCAACGAGGCTTATTGGACTCTACTTTGGTCGTTTGGGGCGGAGAGTTTGGACGTTTGCCCATCGCTCAGTTGCCTCCCAATAAAGATACGGCGAATGCAGGCAGAGATCATAATAAGAACGCCATGATTACCTGGATGGCCGGAGGTGGTGTGAAGTCCGGAGTGTCAGTTGGTGCCACTGACGAGCTTGGATTTGCAGCTGTCGAAGACAAAATCTCTGTTGCTGACTGGCATGCGACGATCCTGAACCAACTTGGCCTCAATTACGAACATCTCTATTTTGAACGTAATGGACTGAAAGACCGCCTAACCGGAGTGGAAGAAGCTCACATCATCAAATCCATCCTGAAGTAGCCTCAATAAGTGACACCCACTCATTGGCCTCCAGCCGCAGACTTCTGAGCGACTCGCCCTCGCTTTTCCCTAGAGCCTCTATGTCACCTAAATTAGCATTTGTGTTCAGCAATAAATAATGGGTGGCACTCGGTTTGGGACGTATTTTTCAATCGCCTCGAAAACCAGCTTAGACGTCGAGTGGGTGGCACCTATTGGAATTGAGCCTGTAAATACAGGGTTTTGGGGATTTGATCGAGTGGGTGTCACCTATTTGGAGGTGCCTCGAGGTCAAATTGGTTTGGAAATGAGTGGGTGTCACTTATTTCTCGAGGGAGACTTTGATGGGATGGGCAAAGTCTTGGTAGTAGCGGTTGATTTCGTCCGGTTTTACCTTGCCCTGATGAATGACCAGGCGGTAACGGGATACAAGAGGCCGTTGAGGCTCGATGTTGAATTCGCCCAGAACCATCGGTGAAAAGCAGAAATACGGCATCTTAGGGTGTAAACGAACAGGCTGCGGAGCTCGGAAATTCTCCGGATGGCAAATAATAGAGATTCCCGAGTGGGTGTCACCGGATTCGCTATCTGTTCCATCCGTCTTGGCAGGGACTGGTCCGTGAATATCGACCCAATTCGGTCGTGTGTGGTTTCCATTGGATCGATCCTTGGATTCGCTAGTAAGGAAATTACCACCTTCTCCCCAATTACGTCGGCCTCGTATTGCGAATCCACCGTAATGATTTTTCTGGATGATTAACATGTCATCAGTGGCACACTGCTGACGAGATGTAAAGTCTACGAGAAATACCTCTTCTGACTTATAGACTTGAACTCGCCAAGACTCCTTCAAAGCTGTTGCTTGTTTATCGGTTTTTGGGAAAGCGACATGGTCGAGTCCGGTGATAAAGCCGCCGAACACGGGACCTGTCACGGTTGCTTTCACTTCACGATGAAACACATCCCCTAGCTCGGCACTTTGCTCCCAAAAATTGACAAAGTCACCACGGAATGTTGTCCGCTTATAGGGGAACATGATTCCATGCTGATGGTAGTGATCTGGAGGAAAGTCATCGGTCAGCACATTACCGGCAGGATCATAGACCGGATGAATGAAACCCGAACGGGAATACACAGCCTGAGCAGGGTCGGGGCAGGGCCGTATATCCACATTGTACTCCAGCACTGGTTTTTCACCGACTCGGATTTTAATCGCTCCATCTGATTGCTCGGTAGTAACTCGCTGAATTCGTTTGGGAATTCCATCAACCAGGACAACGCGATAACTCCGGCTTTGGCCCGAGTAAAGAGGTTGCTCGAGCATCCATGTGACCATCGGAGTGTCCGTGGACTTATCTAACTGCGTCGGCACCCGTTCATTGGTGTCATTGGAAATCAAAATGAAAGGATGATTGGCTGGGATGCCTTCAGGGACAGGGCAACGAACAGGCACTCCGATCCGGTCATATTGTCCCGCTTCGATCTTGATCGTTATAGCCATTAGCTGTCCGGGCAATAGCATCATCATTAACAGTGCCCATGTCGTTTTTATTCGTATCATTCGCTATGTGTCGCCTGTCAAATTGAGATATTAACGCCTATCGGGAAACCTTCAATTCAGCATACAATAAAGGCACCGTTGAACGGAAATAATCAAAAGGAGAATTCAAAATGCTTAAGCGAATGTTCGTAGGTGCATTTGCAATTTTGGCAATGACAACTGCCATGGTTGCATCTGCAGCAGACACGCCCGCAGCATTGAACTTCAAAGCCAAAGATATTGATGGCAAAGAAGTCAATCTGTCCAAATACAAAGGGCGCGTCGTACTGGTTG
Organism: uncultured Pirellulaceae bacterium; assembly: GCA_938082855.1. Classification (GTDB taxonomy): domain Bacteria; phylum Planctomycetota; class Planctomycetia; order Pirellulales; family Pirellulaceae; genus UBA721. The sequence continues at coordinate 8,220 of CALKCC010000340.1, forward strand.
TTAATCTTGCAAGTCGCTGAGGTTTAACCCCTCAATACCTGCAGTTGCAGGGTTTGCACAAAAAATACAATGCCAAAGGCCTGTCTGTTGTAGGATTTCCCTGCAACCAATTTGGCAAGCAAGAACCAGGTACAGAAGCCGAAATCAAAGCATTCTGTACTTCGAACTATTCGGTCGAATTTGACCTCTTTTCCAAAGTCGATGTAAACGGTGAGACCGCTCATCCGTTTTATAAGCACATCACCAGTCTGGAAACGAAACCCAAGGGGAAAGGTAAAGTCTCTTGGAACTTCGAGAAATTCCTACTGGACCGGGAGGGCAATGTGATTGCTCGTTTTGAGCCTCGTACGAAGCCGGATGCTCCCGAAGTTATCAAGTTGATCGAAGCTAATCTTGCCAAATAAGTTAGCGAAGACAATCTAATCAAGAGCCGTTTGCCACACTCGGTGTGGCATGCGGCTTTTATCAATTCTCACCCGAACAGACCTTTATCGGCTAAACATTTGAACGCTGAAATTCAAGCCATTATCGAACTGCTTTCACGACCGGCCGGGCATCAGCCTTGGCCAGTTGCCATTGATACCTGGTTCACAGGCTGTGATCAATCAGAGCTCACAACATTGCTCGATGCGTTACTGACTCAAGAACCGCCGCTTCCGACGGATCCGGAAGAGGGTAATTGGGGTCGCTTGTTCGAACACATCATGCAGCGGCAACGAGCAGACGTCAGCGCCGATCTGCCTTTGGCCCATCCCTCTGCCGAGAAATTCGCTGAGCTATACGAGTACCTAGGTCCGGCAAGTAAGGTGCGTCACTTGCTTTTGATGATCCTTGCTTACCGTGCTGACGAATTGAATATCAACACGATGGTAACCTTGTTGATTGAGAGCCCGCCGGTAGAAGTCAGTGGTTTCGCTGTTGCACTGAGCCCGTTTTTGCAGCGAGACACCGAATGGAGTCTGTTGTTTCCGAAGCTATTTCAGGCACTCTCCCATCCAGTCGCAGCGTCGGCGATTTTAGACCTATCTAACTACCTCACCAGGCAAGGTAAAGTTGACCATCATCCAGCTACGGCTCTGGTTGATCAGCTTGAGCAGCTCCTCAAAGGCGTCGTGCATCAGCTGGCCAGTATTGAAGACGGTTCGATCATGAAGACCGCCATTGATTTGTCACCGGAAGATATTGCCGGCCAGGTTAATGAGGGCATTGCATTGGCGACGGCACTTTGTGATGCGATCGCGTTGATTGGTAACCAAGACAAAACATCGGCTCTGTTTCAGGCAATGGATCTTGCTCATCGACGGATTCAGGCCGAAGCGGCGGCGGCTTTGGTTCGGCTGGACAACGACGCTGGTAAACAGCGGCTTGGCGGATTAGCCGAGCAAGCTAGTATCCGTTTGCGAGTACTGGCCTATGCAGAGGAGCTTAACGTCCTCAAAGAGATTGATCCGCAATTTCAAACGGCGGAAGCTCGAGCTGAAGGCGCGTTGGCTCTGCACCTTGCCGAACCGCACATTATGGGATTACCACCGACCAGAATCGAATTATTAGACTCTTCGGAGAGATTGTGGCCGGGGTTTGATGATCCACAAACCTGTTATCTCTTTAAGTACGAATATGCACTTGGTGGTGAGCCTTATGAAAACATAGGAATCGGGGCTCCGGAAGTTTTAAGTGCAGCGACCGACCTGACGGGCTTATCTACGGAAGACCTCTACGCGTACTTCGCTGGCCTAATCGTCTCTCACCCCGACATTTTTGAGATGCCGGCCGATCAGTTGGATTCACAAGCAGATGTCAATGCGAAGAGACTTTCTCAGCAGTTACTTGAGGCTGGGTATACAGATATCTCTCCAGTTACCTATGGGTTTTTCTTCGAATATCAGGTCCTCGCTGCGACGGCTCGTCAAGGCGAGCAATTCGGCGTTTTGGCAATCGATGGTCAGGACATCCTGTGGTTACCGCACACATCGATTACCAGACCTCTGACTGCAGACGATGCGTACCAAATTTACAAAGGTCGTAAGTTGTTTGCTTCTTTTGAGGGAAGTGAGGCCTAGAAACATGGAAGCCTCCGAAGATCGTAAAGACGAAACGCATTCGCCATCTCAGGCAGCCGCGGACTCGCCAGCATCCCCCTTGAAGTTTTTGATTCCCGTCTTGGTGATTTTGGTGGGAGTTCTATTATTTGAGAATCTGAGACCCACCGAGTATGACGAATTTGTGGGGCAAGCGTTCGACTACTCAGGTACCAGCTACCAGGGCGACGCCGTCACTCTGGCGGACTATAAAGGTTCGGTTGTGGTGGTCAATTTTTGGGCGACCTATTGCCCTTATTGCCTGGAAGACATTGAGCATCTGAAAGAACTGAATGAAGAGTTGCGTCACGACGACTTTCAAATTGTCGGTGTCAGTTCAGATTTGCGAGAGGATTTAGACGCATTCTTTGCGCAGAAGTCTGATCTACCATGGCCAACCTACTTTGGTGAAGACGCTTACAAGCTCGGCAATGCATACAAAGTTAACTCAATTCCCCGAGTGATGTTGCTCGACCGCGATGGAAAAATCGTGGCAGTTGCCCGGGCGATAGATGATATTAAACGCCGCGTATACCAATTGGTGCACAATGGTTGACATTCTCAGCCGAGCGGATTCCCGCTAGGCTATAGGTATACGGACAACACATTAATTTGAGAACTGAATGAACAAGCCCGAAAAGAAATCCTCGTCGAACAAGAGTGCCACTGAATCTGAATCCACGTTTAAGGATTTAGACCTTACTGATGAGATGATGAAAGCGCTCGACCGAGCCGGTTACGAGATCCCCTCTCCTGTGCAAGCCGGGGTTATTCCTCCGGCTTTGGAGGGCTTGGACGTGATGGGGCAGGCGCAAACTGGAACCGGTAAGACGGCAGCCTTTACGATTCCAATTCTTGAACAGCTTGCACCACGTGATGAGATTTCAACCGTTCAGGCTTTAGTGCTTGTTCCAACACGTGAATTGGCAGTTCAGGTGCGCAATGAATTTGAGAAGCTGGCCTACTTCATGGACTTCAAAACGGCCGCCATTTATGGTGGTCACTCCATTAAGAAGCAGATTGAAGAACTTAAGCGAGGTGTCCAGGTCGTCGTAGGAACTCCAGGACGAGTGCTCGACCACATTCGACGCAAGACGTTAGACCTGCGTGAAACCTGGTGTGTGACATTGGATGAAGCCGACAGGATGCTGGACATTGGATTTCGACCGGACATTGAAAAAATCCTTAGCAGTGTTTCCCGGAAAGATCGCCAGACTTTATTACTAAGTGCGACCGTACCTCCTGCCATCGAACGCCTCGCAAAACGTTACATGCATGAGCCGACCATCCTCGATTTTTCCAAGGATGCGGTGTCAGGTGACAGCATCGAGCAATTTTACTTTTCCGTCGACAAGGTTAAGAAGTTTGAATTACTGGAACGATTAATCAATCGCGAGAAGCCCGCTCAGGCAATCATATTTTGTCGAACGAAACGTGGCACAGATAAACTAGCCAAGCGATTGAAAGACCTGTTCGATCATGTTGGCTGTATTCATGGCGACATGAACCAACCAGCTCGAGATCGCGTGATGAAGAAATTTCGCGATGAGCGCCTTAAAATACTAGTGGCAACCGACGTCGTTGGACGTGGGATTGATGTCACCAGCATTTCTCACATCATCAACTTTGATACACCCGAAGATTGTGATGATTACGTGCATCGAATCGGACGGACTGGACGAATGGGTAAGGAAGGAGTTGCTTACACATTTGTGTCGGAAGATGATGGCGAACTATTAACCCGCATTGAAATCCGTATTAACCAATTACTCGAACAGGTATATATGGAAGGCATGGAATTGAAGCGGGAAGTCAAGCAGGAAGTGAAGCCGGAAAGACTGGCCGCAGTCGCAGCGATGCGTGGCCGCGGACCGAAGAAACACCGTCGGAGACTATAAAGATGTACCAACGATTCCAATCTGCCACTGGCCCGCTGGGGCTAAAGGGATCGTTGTTGGCGTGCGTGCTGCTATTGATAAGTGTCTTGGCAGGGTGTGATTCGAAAGAAACAGCGATTTCTGACCACGCCTCTTCACCCTCGTCTCCTGTTGAGACGAATGCCCCGTCTATTAATCCGTCTCCTGCTCCCAAAGCCCCAGGCGAGTCTAAGCACTCGACAGGCCAACAGGAAAGTAGTCTTCCTACGGAGCAACCATCGCGTCAGGAGGACGGTCCCAAAGTCGCTCCACTGCCCATTCAATTTCAAGGCCCTGATGCAGAGGCCAAACAGCTTCAAGTCGATTCAGAGAAATTACTCGCTCACGGAATTCGTACGGTCACTGGTAAGCGGCTCATTCTTCATACTGATATTCCATTGGATGATGAGTTACGTAGCTTACCCGTGCTATTTGAGAAGGCGACGATTCAGTTTTGTGATTACTTCGACATGGAGCTGCAAGAAGTGGCCGATTGGCAGGTGCGAGCCTGTGTGATTCAGGACTTGGAAAAATTCGAACGAGCGGGACTCTTGCCTCAGGTCTTGCCCAAATTTCAACATGGTTACGCCTTGGGCGACCGCATCTTTCTCAAAGAGCAACCGAGCAAATATTACCGCCGACACCTGCTTCTGCACGAGGGAACACACTCCTTCATGCTACGTTTCTTTCAAGGTGCTGGTCCGCCGTGGTATATGGAAGGTATAGCTGAACTGCTAGCGACTCACCATTGGGACGGAACAGACTTGACGCTCAATACTTTTCCGACAGACAAAAATGACGTGCCGTTTTGGGGACGAGTAAAAATCGTCAAAGACGATGTTGCGGCTCAAAAGGGAAAAATGATTGAAGAGGTCATGCAATACGGCAGTAATGCTCACTTAAATGTAGAAGCCTATGGTTGGAGTTGGGCAGCCGCTAAATTCCTTGATCAGCATCCACAGTTTCAAGCGACCTTTCGTAAACATATTGAACATGCAGGAGATTCTTCCGGCCAGTTTTCAATTAGTTTGGTCGAGGCCTATGGAGAAGAGTGGTTTAAGGTGCGACAACAGTGGCAGCTCTTCGTCATGAACATGGAATACGGCTATGACATTGCTCGTGAAGCGATTGAAGATGTAGAAGTCCAGCAGTATGCAGACTTGCCCAGTGAGCAGGTTTTCCAGGTACAGGCCGACCGTGGCTGGCAGTCCACAGGACTATACGTGACACAGGGAATGAAGATTCAAGTGACAGCCACCGGCCGATTTGTTATTCATCGGGAGCAAGGCGACGATCCCGAGGATCAGGCCGAACCGACTGTCTGGGAATCCGAAGCTGGTGGCGTGTCTATACGGTATCACGGCGGACACCCGTTGGGCACATTACTTGTCGCACTCGATAACCTCGAGCAAACAGGATTAACGGGCCTGGTGTCGTCTGGAGCGATCGGAACGGGAGGAGATATTGAAATTCCTCAGGATGGCGTACTGTATTTCCGAGTCAACGACTCCCCTGCTGAACTGGCTGAGAATCAAGGTAATGTAGAAGTTAAGCTGTCTTTATTGGGGCAGGATTAGCGAATTACCGAGATGCCCGATTGACGATTTAGGTCTGGGATTCAACAATTTTGATAGTGTATTGGCTACAGCGGCCGGTACCATGCAATGACAACAAGACGACTAGAAGAGTTTATGAGCATTTTACAGTCACAAGATCCGGCCGTATTCGCCTCGATCCAATCTGAAGAAGTACGACAACGATCCGGACTCGAATTAATTGCCAGTGAGAACTACACCAGCCGAGCTGTGATGGAAGCCTGCGGTAGTGTCTTAACCAACAAATATGCGGAGGGCTATCCTGGTAGGCGATACTATGGTGGCTGCGAACATGTTGATACCGCTGAGTCAATTGCGATTGATCGCGCCAAAGAGCTGTTTGGTGCAGAAGCGGTGAATGTGCAACCACATTCAGGATCTCAGGCAAACACAGCCATCTATCTCTCTTGCTTAGAGCATGGCGATAAGGTGCTCGGACTTGATCTGGCACATGGCGGACACCTCACACATGGGATGCACCTCAATGTTTCAGGGATCCTCTATGACTTCGTTAGTTACGGCGTGGATCCTGAAACCCATCGGTTGGATTTGGATCAGGTAGCGCGTTTAGCGAAAGAGCATCAACCCAAGCTGATTGTTGCCGGAGCTAGTGCCTATCCACGTGAAATGCCGCATGAAGAATTTGCACAGATAGCCGAGGATGTTGGCGCCAAGCTATTCGTGGATATGGCCCATTATGCTGGGTTAGTCGCAGCGGGTGTTCATCACAATCCCGTCGAATGTGCCGACTTCGTAACGACGACGACGCATAAGACGTTGCGAGGTCCACGTGGCGGTATGGTGTTGTGCAAAGAAGAATATGCTAAGAGCATTAACCGGAGTGTCTTTCCCGGTTTGCAGGGTGGTCCGCTGATGCACATCATCGCCGGTAAGGCGGTTTGCTTTGGCGAAGCGCTGACGGATGATTTCAAAGCCTACGGTCAGCAAGTGGTAGATAATGCTCGGACATTGGCTGAATCGCTGATCAGTGGTGGCCTGACATTAGTGAGCGGTGGGACGGACAACCATCTGATGCTGGTCAACGTCTTTGCTTCTCTGGGAATCGGAGGTCGCACGGCCGAAGAGATTCTGGACCGTTGTGGAATTACGACGAACAAGAACATGCTGCCATTTGATCAACGCAAGCCAAACGACCCGTCAGGTGTCCGTATTGGAACGCCCGCTCTGACCAGTCGTGGAATGGGAAGCGATGAAATGAAATCCGTTGGTAATTGGATTGTGTCAGCATTAAAGAACCCTGAGGACGAAGCACTACATCAGTCGATTCAGCAGGACGTCAACGCGCTTTGCGAACAATTCCCTGTTCCCGCCGACCAGTGATGAGTATTATTGTCCTTTCTTTGTCGGATAGATTTGATATTTAGTACGATATAAAGAGTACTTTGGTGCTTTCGACGGGAAAGTGCCTGTGCTTCATTGAACGTACGCCTTTGAGCTAAACAATACTATGTCACAGATAAGTCGAATTCTGATCGCTGACGACAATCAGGCAAATTGTGAATTGTTGGATGCTTACTTAGCCGACTTGGATTGCGAAGTCGATTTCGCTGTCGATGGTCAGGATACTCTCGATAAAGTCCAGTCTTTTCAACCGGATTTGTTGTTGTTGGATATCATGATGCCGAAACTTAACGGCTTTGAGGTATGTCAACAAATCAAGTCGGATCCTGAATTGAAAAGGACGATGGTGTTAATGGTGACGGCACTCAATGAACGTGGAGATATTGAGCGAGCGGTTCAAGCTGGTACAGATGACTTCTTGTCGAAACCTGTGAATCAGATTGAATTGGTTAAACGCGTTCAAAACATGCTGAAGCTTAAGGGAGTAACAGATGAAGTCGAGCGTCTGCGAAAGTACATCGAAGAGATGGAACAGCAGGCCTAACGAAGTCATTCGTTGTCAAATAAAAAGATAGTCATGACTAAACCTACTCGTTGGTTAACACGACCGAGACAATGGTTCTGGTGTCTTTTCGGCATCGGCATGGTCATGCTTGCCAGCCAGTCTGCCATCGCTCAGGATCAAACCGTTGCGGATAAGGCGGAGATTGATTCTCTCATCGAGCAACTTGGAGATGCAGATTTTACGTCTCGAGAATTTGCGCAAAGTAAACTCCGAGAGATGGGTTTAATCGCTTTTGATCAGTTACACGAAGCTCAAACTCACAACGACATTGAAGTAGCCAAACGAGCCAAGTACCTTATCCGCAGCCTGCAAGTGCAGTGGGCATTGCGAACCGATGCTCCTGAAGTACGTCGTCTACTAGCGAAATATGAAGACAACAATCCTGCAGGCCGACGCAGCTTAATGGAGCAGTTAGCTTCCTTGCCAGAAGCCAAAGGCCTGAACGCTCTTAGCAGAATGGTTCGCTTCGAATCTGATGGTCGCCAATCGCGGTATGCTGCTTTGCAGGTAATGAGCATGGCACTTCCAGAGTCTTCAGAGCAACGCCAGGCCTTTGCGGATCAGCTTCGAGAATTACATGAGCAGAGTGCCAGGACCGCGGCGCAATGGATGAATGCTTATGCCGAGAGCTTAATAGACCCGGAAAGTTCAGTCGTCGTCTGGGATCGACTCGGCCGGAAAGAAGAACAGTTGTTATCCACTTTTCCTGGCCATACAAGTCGGAGTTTGGTTCGGGAGCTGTTGCGTTGGGAGTTCAGGCTGCTGAGGCAATTGGAGTTGGAAGACCAGGCCGCTGTGGTGGCTCGCCGAAGCGTCAATCTTTTGGACGGCTCTAGAGACCAACTGATCGAGGCAATTGACTGGTTTGCGAATGAAAAGAGTTGGATGTTTGCTGAGGTGATCGCCGACCGTTTTCCAGTTGAATTTCAGGAATACCCCGAACTGATGTATCGTCTTGCCGAGGCATTTCTACAGGGAGGAAATCAAGAGCGAGCTGATGAACAAGCAGCACGGGCGTTGGCAATTAAGCCCGCCGATTTGGATGCCCATATAGCGATCGCCTCTTTTTTGACTCGTCGACAGCATCATCAATGGGCCATCGCAGAATATGAACAAGGTATTGAGCATTCACCGCTGGAGTCTGAAGTAGGCATTCGAATGCGAATATTACTGGGTGAACTCTATCACGATTTGAAGGACGAGGATCGTGCAAGATTAGTATTCGAACCGGTTGTGGAGAATCGGGACAATGATGATGTGAAGCAATCGGTGATTCGCTTTTACTCACAGATGGAATCGTTTGTCTCTCGGTATTGGTTTTTTCGAGCTTGTGATCACGCAAGTCGAAAGGAATGGGAGAAGCAAAGAGAGTGTTTGGAATCCGGCTTGGCAGAGGATCCTAATGATGGCGATATTCTAATTGCGATGTATCGTTACGAGGAATCGGACGATGCGTTTGAGGCAATGACATTGCAGGCCATTCGTACGTCGGCAGATTTTCATGAGGCCGAAATAAAAGCTGTCGAAACGAAGATTAAAAACACACTCGATCGATTGCAAAAATCACGGCTGCAATGGGATCTGGCTCGAGCCTTCAATCAATATGCCTGGTTGGTGGGTAATACGACTGGGGATTATCAGCGAGCGGTAGATTATAGCCGTAAGTCACTCGAGCTCAGAAATTGGGAATCCGCCAGCTATCTGGATACGCTAGGGCACTGTTATTTTGGAGCCAAGGATTACGAAAACGCTGTGAAGTACCAACAGCAGGCCGTTGACATGGATCCGGGAAGTCTGGGGATGCGGCGACAACTCAACGTTTTTCGTAAGGCTTTAAAAGATCAACAGCAACGACAAGGTTAGTGCCAGGTCTTTGTGTGATCTTCTTTGGGAATTGAGTTTTGTCATCCACTTCAGGCAGCTATCTACAACTTTCCCGAACACCTCTAAACAACTTAGTGTTCTTTCTGCCTTGGCTGTTTGTCTACGAAGCAGGTCTTTGGTTTAGCGGAGACCCGTATCGTAATCTGGCTGATATCTGGCTGAGAGAGTTGCTTCAACGGGCGGGCTTTAGTCAGTACTTTCTGCTTCCGGTCCTATCTTGCGTTGTGTTGCTCGGTTGGCACCATCTTTCTAAGCTGCGATGGAATGTCGACTGGCAATGCCTTCCGGGAATGTTCATAGAATGCGTTGGCTATGCTGCCATCCTGATTGGCGTCTTTCAAATACAACATTGGGTCCTGAACGCTATCTCGAATTTTGCGAGTACCCCGGCAGCGGCTTGGCTTGCAGCAGAGACAGAAGCGAATACCAATCTCCATCAACTTCTGGCGATGGTTGGAGCTGGCATATACGAAGAGCTGTTTTTCAGGCTACTTCTATTACCAGCGATGATCTGGGTGCTCCTGCGAATTGAATTGAAAGCCTGGATTGCCTATAGCCTCGGCGTCGTACTTGTCAGCCTTTGTTTTAC
>CALKCC010000341.1 GCA_938082855.1 uncultured Pirellulaceae bacterium
AACCGAGTCGTAACGCGTGCCCGTTCAGACTCGATATTACGAATATGAGTAAGTTGACGGTTGACCGAACGAATTGCATTTATATGTTCTTGTTGGTTATTAGCAGGTAGGGCGGATGGGATAAGTTTTGTTGTGGATGAATCGGCCGTTGAACTTGCGGGAGGCAATCCATCATTTGTCGGTCTGTATACATCATTATCGATCGGTGGCCCGTGAATTAGTTGGCTAGGGATGACTGGTGGTGTTGCCGGGATCAGTTCTAAATCTGGAGGCACGGAGTTCTTCGAAGTTAGAATTTCAGGTTCCGTGGGCATCTGGGGAATGATGTACAAGAGTACTGCAGCCGCCAGCATCCCCAACGCGATACCAACATATCGTGCATTTCTCGTTTTGCGTGGGCCGACAGGGCCCGTCAAGGATTGAGGTGTTACAGAAGAGTCGGAAGGCTCTGTCAGGGCATCGAGTAGACGATCGCCACGGTCTAGAGAATCGGTAATCCGTTCTAAGCCGGATTCGGTGATTTGTTTCTCAATCGGATTCGACATGACTAACAGGCCCCACCCCGAGTAAAAGCGAACGACTGCTTTATATCGCAATCCTACAAAAAAAACAAAAAGTTTTGTGGTTGGAATACTTTGCGAGGGGTTGCACCTTTAACAGTCAAGATATGGCTCTGTTTGTTATTGCGAGCGGAAGGAATTTGGAGACACGATAGAATCTGTCCGCATTGACGATTTAGGCTAGAATTATCTATGATGCTGCCACCGATGAGGGCGGCTAGTTTAATTGAACGGATGTTCCGTGTTGATAAATCACTCACGACGCGAAATTCTACAAAGTACGATAGCGGCAGCTGGTCTGACCGTTCCGACGATGCTTGCACTTCAGGCGTCAGGGGCACGTCCTATGGCCGCCAAACGCTGTATCGTGATCTATTGCTGGGGTGGGATTAGTCATTACGAGTCATGGGATCCCAAGCCAGATTCGCTTTCAGAGATTAGGGGCGAATTTTCCACCATCGAAACGAATGTACCCGGTATACGGTTTTCAGAGCACTTACCGAAGATGTCGAGACATGCCGACAAGATGGCGATTGTGCGGAGTCTGTATCACAAGCAGGGCGGACATCAGCAGGGCATGTATCACAGTATTACTGGTCATGCACCTCCCCCTGGCCTTAAGGCGTTAAACCGTACCAACTCACCATCCTTAGCTGCCTTAGTTGGCAGATTCCAGGACCCGAATTCGGGTACGCCTAATGCAATTCGCCTGCCGTACAATATGTATGATAACGGGACGCTGATGGCCGGCGAATATGGCGGCTGGCTGGGCTCGGAATACGATCCAATATTAATGAAGACCCCTTCAGGTAAAGCCTTTCGTGGCGTATCACGCTATACCAGCAGAGAATTGGATCTGCAATTAAATCTAAATCGGGACAGAATCATCAATCGCCAGCAATTACAGGCGCAGCTCGAGCGGAAGGTGGGTGACTCTACAGAATACGATCGACTCGATCGATTTCGCCAGATGGCAGCTGATATGCTGCTCGGCTCCGATGTCCGAGAAGCATACAATCTCGAGAACGAAGATCCGCGAATTAGGGCAATGTATGAGGATCACATTGGCGGACAAAGTATGTTACTCGCACGAAGACTCACTGAAGCGGGCGTGCCGGTGGTCCAAGTTTGTGCGGGAGCCGGCGATCTTGCAGGCGGAAGTGGGGAAAATTGGGATACCCACCGTGATAATTTCAAAAAGCTCAAGAACCAACTCTTGCCAGTATTCGATCGAAGCGTTTCTGCTTTGTTCACAGACTTGGAAATGCGAGGCTTATTGGAAGAGACGCTTGTCGTATTCCTGACGGATTTCGGTCGTACTCCGAAGATTAACAACAATGCCGGACGAGACCATTATCCGGCGGTTTATTCCATGGCTCTGGCGGGTGGCGGAATTAAAGGTGGTCAAATCTATGGAAGCAGTGATGCCAACGGTACGAAGCCAAAGGATAACCCCTGCACTCCTGGTGACTTTCATGCCACAGCTTTAACTGCCATGGGCATTAATCCTAGTGCTGAACTGAAGGATCAATTTGATCGCCCATTCCAGATTTGTAATGGCTCGCCCCTCCCACTCTTCTAAGATTCAAGGTTCATGATGAAGTTAGCAATGGCGACGATGCTCCTGCTTGCGAGCGGTGTTTTCGCGGTTGAAGAACCGGAGAGTTTAGCCGTTATACGTCAGGCCGGTGGACGAGTTAGATCTGTGTCCGGGGGTATCGAAGTATCATTTCATCTGGGAGATCGTCAGGTAAGTGCGGATGTCCTATCGCATGTGGCAAAGCTTCCGAATGTCGTATCGTTGAATCTAAAACGCACGAATATCAAGAATAATGATTTGCGACATATTTCGCAGATGCATTCGCTAAAAAAGCTGCACCTTGAATTAACAAAAATAGACGACCGCGGGACCCAGTATCTCAGCGGATTACAGAAATTGCAGTATCTCAATTTGTTTGGGACATCAGTGTCAGACGTTGGACTGCAGGAGCTCTATTCAAATCGGAAGTTGACCCATCTATATGTTTGGCAATCAAAAATTACGCCGGAAGGAATCAGCAAGATTCAAGTGCAGTTGCCCGAATTGAAAGTGGTTGCCGGAGTTGATCTTGATACCATTCAGGTCCCAGATCCGAATGTTCCGGAAAGCAAGCCGACTTCAACGCTTAAGTTTGTACCATCTTCTAACTTAGCGGACGCCCCTCACTCCCGAGGTGGTGAAAATATAGAGGTGATCTTTGAGAACAAAACGGAAAAGGCAGTCAAAGTCGTATGGATTGGTTACGACGGTAAACCGAAGGTATATGGACAGATCGCCTCAGGTGCAAGTCGCACGCAGAATTCTTATGAAAACAATACCTGGCTTATTACGACGCTCGATGATGTACCGCTGGGATATTTTGTTTGTGGACCCGTTAGGGCACTCGCCGTGATTTCTGATTAGGGTATTTGGAGGCTCAGAGTGAAGCGTTTGTCAAAAGTGCTTTTTTGCATAGGAACGTGTTTCACGCTGGCAGCCGTTGGATACGTCCTATCCGGCAAACTAGATGGGTTATCCAATGATGGTGAAGCTAACAGTGAAATTGCACTCCTAGCAATAACGTTCTATTGGATTCTTGGGTCAGTCCTGTGTTGGGGAATTGCAGTCTGGCGAGAAAAGTGGAAGCAAATCGTCCTGTTGACGTTCTCTAGCGCCCTGTGTGTTGTACTACTGGAGGCATCTTTATCTTGGTTGAATCCATCCCTAGCGTTGCGTGAATTTGAGTTTCTACGATCGTCACGGCAACATCATGTTCTATTACCAGATGCAGAGTATGATTTGGGCCGATTTGAAGGTCGGTATATTACGGTGCAAACTAACTCTGATGGCTTGAGAACGGAGTATTCCAGGCAGGCCTTTCGTAAGTTCGATGATCGAGTTGTCTGTCTGGGGGACTCCTTTACGTTTGGTGCGTGGGTTGACGGTGAGGAATCCTATCCAGCTCAATTGGAGGCCAATCTGCGCCAATCAAGTCATCAAGATGTAGCAGTTCTCAATGCAGGGATGTTAAGCTATTCACCAGTGTTGCACAGGGAGTTGTTGCTCAATACGCTGATGCAGTACGAGCCAACGGTAGTGACGCTGATGCTTGACTGTACGGACATAGGTGACGATTACCACTACTTACAAGATTTTGATTCGACTCGCGAAAATGGTCCTTTCGCCGGTGAAGTTCTAAGTCGTCCTACCCCTCACTTTGGGGCACTCTGGCGTCTTGCGAAACCTGTCCATCCAATCGTGTTGGCACCAATCGAGTTACTGCAGCGAGTGAGTAGCAATCATGTGCCGCACGACCCGCTTGATTACTATCATTTTGAGATTCCGGTGGATGGTGAAATCGAAACCGATAGGTTCTTCATTTATCGTCATCCCTTGTCGAAGACCAGACCATTCTTCGATCAGACATATACCGTCATTAGTGAGATAGCCGAAATTTGTAAGGTACAAGGCGTACCATTCGTGCTGTTTATAGCGCCCAGATACCATCACTGGAGTTCCACAGAGTCACCTGAAAATTGGGAACGCTCGGTCTACGGAGAATCGCTCGAACACCAAAATGCTATTTTTGAATTTTTCGATGAGATGGCGAAGGAATCCGAGTTTGAGATCGTTAACCTATTGCCGGCGTTTCAAAACGCAGAGGAATTTCCCTTGGTCTTTAGAACCGATCCACATTGGAATTCAACAGGAAACCGATTTGTGGCTGACGAAGTTGCCTCGGTATTGCTAAAGCGAAAGCTTGTTAGCGGTATAGAGGCAAAGTAGCGAAACGCCAATTGCAAGGATACCCAAGCCACGATAACCGTTGTCGGAAAGCTCTGCATAAAACTTCCGAAAAAAGGATAACGAATCTCGTGGGGCAATAATGAGGTAGGCTCCCTTGAAAGTTGTGATGCCGGCGAGTCCGTAAGCAATGTAATCAAACCAGGCATTTGTGGTGTTGTGGGTGAAGATAGCGGCTCCTGCAGCGGTCATAAAGATCCATCCACACCAAGTGACCAGTGTGCTATTCGCGAGCACTCGCGCGACGAAGACGCGTGCTGATGAGGGTGCAGCCAGACACACCACTGCGGCCGAAAATTCGAGAATACCGATGACAAAAACTAGATACGCCATGGGGAGTTTAGCTGGTTAACTGTACAAATCGCAATTTGTCCCATTAAAATCATTGTTAACCTGTCCATCAAATCATTTTAGTGAGATTTGCAATGCAAGACCGACGACAATTTGTGCAAGGGGCTTTGTCCCGCGCGTCCAGTTCGTTGGCCTTGAGTGGATCTATGTGGCCATGGCTCGCTCAAGCAGACGCTGCTGCAGGGAGTGATAAGATACGAGCGTGCATCATCGTGTTTTATTATGGTGGGCCGAGCCATCTCGATATGTTCGACATGAAACCGTCTGCTCCTGACAACATTCGGGGGGAGTTTTCGCCAATTTCCACATCGGTACCGGGTATTCACCTGAGCGAGCTCTTACCCGAACACGCGAAGATCATGCATAAGTTTGCGATCGTGCGGAGTATGACTCATCAGAACCGATTGCATGACTCGGCATCTACAGAGACTCTGACAGGCCGGCAATCTCCACAGGGGGATCGTGAGGAATTTGCACCCATACGACAATTTTACCCAGCGTATGGAAGCGTGCTGTCAATGCTTGCCAATGCCCAGGCGACTGACGTCCCGTTTGCGGCACTTCCATGGGTGTTCAGAAATGTTGTCCACACTCCATGTCAGGGGGGAGGGTTTCTTGGTAATCGTTACGATCCCATTCGTATCAGTGGGGATCCATCAACGGTCACCTTCGACGCGGATGCGTTTAAGAGGCCCGATGATCTTCCCATTTCACGCCTAAAACGGCGTAAGGCGTTGTTAGAAACTCTGATAGAGCGATCAGGCGATCCTGGATTAGGCAAGTCCTCCGGATTTAATAGCCATCTAAAAAAGGCATTAGAGCTGATGCAGTCAGAGCGTTTGATTGATGCGTTGAAAATTGAAAAAGAACCGCAGGCAGTTCGGGAAGCATACGGACTCTATCCCGACAAACCCCCAAAAGGCGTTCGGGATATTCACGGGTATCAGATTCGAGGTCAGAACCTGTTGCTAGCTCGTCGACTCGTGGAAGCCGGAGTCCCCTTCGTCAACATTTATGACTTTCGTGTGCAGGGGCAAAATTGGGATTCACATAACAACAATTTCAGCGAACATCGGGATCGGCTGGTACCTCCGATGGATCGTTCATTCACCGCCCTCGTAAACGATTTGGAGGAACGTGGATTACTTGAGTCAACTCTCGTGATCGGTATGGGTGAATTTGGACGAACACCAAAGATAAACGCAACGGCCGGGCGGGATCATTGGCCTGACTGCTACAGCATTACTATGGCAGGTGGCGGAGTACGTGGAGGGTACGTCCACGGTGCAAGTGACTCAATAGGCGCCTATCCAATCGATAAACCAGTCACCCCTGGTGATTTAGCTGCAACGATTTATTGGCGTTTCGGGATTGATCCAAATACTGAGATGTTGGATGAAACGGGAAGGCCACACCGCCTGGCGGAAGGTAAACCGATCCGAGAGCTTTTTGGCAGCTAGGTGCTGTAGAATTCTATAGCAACTCACGTACCGGGCTTCCATCGGGAAGCATTTTAACGGGGCGTCCCTGACTGAAAACTTCAGTCGTAGGATCGAGACCTAACGCCTGATAAATGGTTGCTACAAAGTCAGGAACGGAAACTGGACGTTCTGCGGGGCTGGAAGAGTATTTATCGCTGGCACCAACGACCATGCCCGTCTTTACGCCGCCGCCGCCCAAAGTGAGAGAGAAACAACGTCCCCAGTGGTCGCGTCCGGGCCCTCGCTTGTTGTCATTGATGCGCGGCGTTCTTCCAAATTCACCTGCGGTTATGACTAAGGTGGTTTCCAATAGCCCACGTGCATCCAAGTCTTCCAACAACGCTGAATAACTTTGGTCATAGATGGGCAATTGTATATCTAGGTGCGGGAATATTCCCCAGTGGTGATCCCAGGCGTAGATGCCGGTATCAACGTAACCTTGAATTGTCACGAATCGGACGCCAGCTTCGATCAACCGTCGGGCCATAAGCATACCTTGCCCCACGCGGTTCCGACCGTAACGATCACGAATATGATCACTTTCCAAGCTAAGATCGAAGGCCTCCTTCGCCTTTCTGCTGGTAGATAAACTGAGTGCTCGCTCAGTGAACTGGTCGTGTTCCTTGGCGAAGCTAAGTTGCTCTTCCTGTTTGGCTTGAAAGAGGTCGAGCGATTTTAGTAAGGACCTGCGATCCCCTAACCTTTTGACGTTGATATCGTCAGCGGTGTCGAATTCTCTGACGTTAAAATCCGGCGAGTTCGGATCTTGTCGGATTACAAAAGGATCGTACGCACGCCCCAAAATTCCAGCGAATCCAGGCGCTGAATATTGAGGATGTTTCATATCGCCGAAGTGGATAAAGGGTGGGACCGGAGCTGACTGCGGTTGTTGTTGGGCTAGAACGGCACCAATTCCGGGCCCTTGAAGATTCTTGTCCACCGGAGTTCCACACATGATGTGGACGTCTCCTTCTCCATGTTTTGAAGTAAAGGAGTGCATGGAGCGAATTAGAGAAAACTTATCCGTGTGTTGTGCCAATAAGGGCAATTGATCACTGAGGTGGAACCCAGGGATTGCTGTGCTCGACTGGAAATACGGACCTCTGATTTCGCTTGGAGCCTTCGGTTTCATGTCGTACATGTCAAGTTGACTCGCGCCACCTTGCAGAAACATGAAGATCACATTGATTTGTTTTTTGTCCGGCAATTCCGCCTCGGCGCGTAATACCTGTTCGACAGAAAGACCGATTGGTGATAATGCACCAAGAGCTAGACCTCCGGCTTGAAAAACTCGTCGACGTGTTGGCTTTGCTGGTATGGTCATATCTCTAGTCTAGCTTGGATAAACAGTTAGAGCTATTTTACGCTAAGATAGGTTTCCAAGTGGAGGGCTATCTGCTTCGGTTTTGGTGAACCGATGTTAATCACCGATTGAGACACTCTCCTCATATTGAAAGACGGTAATGATGAATCTACGTAGTCTCTTATTTTCTTTGGTGGTTTCTACGGTAATTTGCTCCGTCGCGAGCGCCCAAACCAAAGCATTGGAGATCTTTAAGTCGTGGGACAAGAATGGCGATGGCGTTTTGGTGATCTCGGAAGTTCCTGCTGAATTGCGAAAACTATTTCCCAGGAACGATCGGAATGGTGATGGGAAGATATCGGTTAGGGAACACATTATTGCGATGGGCAAACCTGCTCCCGTAGAACGTCCACAGACAAGAATTGATGAATTCAGGATTCGCCAAGTGTGGCCACAAGAATCAGGAGGCTGGGCTCGGCGTGTGCTCGTTAGAACACCAGTAGGAGCATCCGAGAAGCTGCCCGTAGTCATTTTTCTTCACGGAAATGGCGGGCAAGTAGAAAATGCAATTAATCAATTTAAGCAATTGGGCAATGTCCTATTTGTTTGCCCACAAGGGTATCGGCGAAGTTGGAATGTATTTGGAGAAGCTAGCGAAGCTCCGGATGTTGAATTCATAGAGGAAATCATTAATTATCTTAGAACCAGAAACCGTTACGCTGATGTGGATAATATCACGATTATCGGCTCCTCGAATGGGAGTGGTTTGATTCATAGGCTATTGATTGAAATGGATCGTAAGCCATTTCAGAAAGCCGTGTGTTTAGTCGCAAGTATGATAGAGAAACAGTACCATGGCGGAAAATTCTGGGTATCGAGCGAGGATGGACAAAATCTCTACGATCTAGAGAAGCAGCCAATGAGAGGTCCCACAGTCCTTTATTTTCATGGTACCGATGACAGGATAGTACCGTATGAAGGCGGTAATCGTGGAAACGTACCACATGTTTCCGCTCAGGATACCGCCTTTGCATTTGCTAGGGCTTTTGGCCATGACGGTCCCCAATTGGATGATGCAGATGGAAAACCTGTTGGCCCGGGGATCTTCGAATATTCCTATCCAAAAGCGAAGTATACTCATTACAAGTTAGTGGGCGAAGGACACGGGATTGGACGTGCCCGTGAATTCGTTGACTCAGCTATCAGGCAACTAATAATCGAGTAGTAATTATTCGTTTCCTGTTGCCCAATTGAGTTGAGTGATCCAGTACTCAAGTGTCTCCGCCGTTAACCGGGCCATGATCAACCTCTTTTGAGTCGACTCGACAACGACATTGATATGTAGATAGGGTCTATCTTGGAGAATAGGACGGATCTGTTCCGGATCTATAACCGTTTCTGATTTTAGCGTAAGGCTTTTCAATGCCGTTGCTGTAGCTACTTTTTGGAAGTCGGCATGATTGGGAACAGCAGAGGTTGTGAAGGACTGTAAGGCCGGTAAATAAGAAAGCAGTTCAAATACACTTCTATCAACATGGTCACCAAGAATGGTAATGTCTTGAAGTGAAGTTACATGACGTAATGCCATGGAAATTCCGTCATTTACCTCAACGCCGTCTAGGTAGAGCGTCGTTAAGCTTGGAATGTCGTTTAGAGGGTATAGCAAACTTGCATCGAGGATTCCGTCCTGTAGTTCGAGGTCCTGCAAGTTTGGACAGTCTATGAACCAGCGTGCGTTTGTGTGCGCATGGAACTTAGAAAGTTTTAGCGTTTCAAGGTGATGTAATTTCGAGATGAAACTAAGGTTAAAGTCTTGCTTGCCCTCGATGACAAGATGACGGATTGGATGAAGCGTTAGTAAGGCAAAATTCTTGTCCTGTAGGTTGGGTGAATTCTCGACGTTGATTATGAACGAACGAAGCCGGTGCTCGCCCTTTAAGTGTTCGAGCCAGCTGCCAGAGACGAACCTGCCGGTTAATACGTCAGGCCTGGTAGAG
>CALKCC010000342.1 GCA_938082855.1 uncultured Pirellulaceae bacterium
CCTTCAGGAACTTGTGGCACGTGGCGCTAGCCTGTGCGAACTTGGCATCCCTTACAGTGATCCGATTGCCGATGGCCCCGTTATTCAGGCCAGCTACACTCGCGTTCTGGATCAAAAACAAAAACTCGCAAATATATTGGACGCGGCTACGCAATGGACTGCTGCCTTGTCAGCTCCGATAGTTTCGATGGTGAGCTACAGCATTATGCACCGACAGGGATTGGAGAATTATGTGGCACGTGCCAAAGCAGCTGGCATTGCTGGGGCGATTGTTCCGGACTTGCTTGTGGAAGAATCCGCAGCGTTTTCAGAAATCTGTCAACGTGAAGACTTCAGCCTGATTCAATTGGTAACTCCGACAACACCACGTGAACGAGCATTGCAAATCTGTGAAACCTCCACTGGATTCTTGTACTTTGTCTCCGTCACAGGGATTACCGGTGAGCGCACAGAATTGCCTCCTGAAGTTGTAGATCAGGTAGGCTGGCTCAAAGAGCGTACGGATCTTCCTATCTGTATCGGGTTTGGAATCAGCAAGCCTGAGCACGTTAAAATGTTGGCTCCCGTCGCTGACGGATTAATCGTCGGTTCAGCAATCGTTCGCAAAATTGCGGAAGTCGACGAAAAGGGTGAAGAGGCAGTACTCGCGGAGATTGGCGAATTAGCTGATCAACTAACGGCTGCAATGGATTCTTAATCACCGTTTTCTTTTCAGGACATCCGCTCCATGAATACATCGAATCTCAATATTGAAGGCGCTGTTGCTCAACGGTACTCTCAAGCCTCTCAAGCAGCAGAAGCAGCTTTGTGTTGCCCTGTTGATTACGACGCCCAATGGCTTCAAGTCCTGCCTCAGGATTTGATCGATCGCGACTATGGTTGCGGCGACCCCTCCAAGTGGGTTCAGGAAGGCGACCACGTACTCGACCTGGGTTCCGGAGGAGGCAAGATTTGCTATATCGCCTCACAGGTAGTTGGCAAAAATGGCCGTGTCATCGGAGTGGACATGAACGATGACATGCTAGCTCTGGCTCGGCAGTACCAGGCTGAGATCACGGAACGTATCGGCTGGGACAACGTTACATTTCATAAAGGCAAAATCCAGGACCTTCAATTGGATTTGGATCAGTTTGAAACCTGGTTGAAGGACCACTCGGTAACCGATGCCAACAGCTGGCTACAAGCCGAACAACATGCTCAGCAATTGCGCCAAAGCAGTCCGATGATTGAGAATGAGAGTGTGGATGTCGTAGTCTCCAACTGTGTCCTGAATCTCGTACAACCGGACGACCGTCACCAGTTATTCCGCGAATTGTATCGAGTGCTTAAACCTGGCGGCCGAGCGGTCATCAGTGATATCGTTGCCAACCAACCCGTCCCCGTTGCATTGCAGGATGATGCAACGTTGTGGAGCGGATGCATCAGTGGCGCCTTTGAAGACCACCAGTTCATCCAGGCATTTGCCGATGCTGGTCTTGGTAACATTGAAATCCTGGCTTGGCAGTCCGAACCCTGGCAGGTTGTGGAAGGAATCGAATTTCGTAGTATTACCATCCGAGCCTGGAAACCTCGTCACGATGAAGAAGGTTTAGACGCCGGTCAATCTGCCATTTATCGTGGGCCGTGGAAAGAAGTCGTCGATGACAACGGAAACGTCCTCATGCGTGGAGAACGAATGGCCATCACGACCGGACAGATGCAGGCTTACCAAGGCGCCCCTCTTGAGCAGGACCTGATTTTACTCGAAGCCGACGGCCAGACCACTCAAGCAACAGACCATTCTGATTTACCGATCGCTGACTGCTGTTCCCCCGATGGAAACTGCTGTTAGCAACAAGGAGAGATTAAATGATTCACGTCATCTGTACTATTACTATTGCTCCAGGCAGACGCGATGACTTCATCGCCGAATTCAACGGCATCGTCCCCGAAGTGCTGGCGGAACAGGGCTGCATTGAATATGGCCCCACGGTCGACGTCGACACAGGCATCGAGCGTCAGGCTCCTCTGGAAGACAGCGTCGTTGTGATCGTTGAAAAATGGGAATCACTGGATGATCTGAAAGCACATCTGGTAGCTCCCCACATGAATGCCTATCGCGAACGCGTCAAAGACATGGTGGAAAACGGACATCTTCGCATCACACAACCTGCCTAGTCTGCCCAGTCTTTTTAGCTGGCTACCACACAATGCGTGAACTCGCTCAACAACTCGAAGCACTCGCGACTTCCAAACAGGAAGCCGTGTATTGTCGACTCATCGAAACCCGTGGAAGCACTCCTCAAAAACCCGGCGCCACGATGCTCATCTATCCCGATGGCTCACAAGCCGGCACGTTAGGAGGCGGCTGCGTTGAGGCAGAGGTCAAACGGACAGCGCTCACGTACCTGGAAGAAAACCAATCAGCCATCGCTAAATTCCAGCTCAATCATGATTATGGGTGGGATGATGGATTGATCTGTGGCGGAAGAATGCAAATTCTGATTCAACCTATTAAGGATGAAACCTCCAGAGCTTACATCCAGCATCTGGTCAGTTTGTTGCAGACAGCGACCGGATTTACCGAAGTGGTTCAATTTGACGATGAAAGTCAGCAGCCCCCCACTCTGCTTTTGTTTGATGTGCATCATGAATTAAAAGCCGCACTACATTTAAGTAACGAGACACTTCAGACACAGGCTCTCGAGCATTTAGTCTCGCTGGATGATCGCCCTCGACCCTACCACCAGAACGGACTCGCCTACCTCCCTACCCTGGAACGATGTCGTCTCGTCATTGTCGGAGGTGGACACGTCGGCCAGGCAGTTGCCAACCTGGCGGCAGACCTGGACTTTGAAGTTGTGGTCGTGGATGATCGGGAGTCCATAATTTCTCCTGAACGGTTTCCACAGGCGCATCTCCGAATAGCAGGAGACATGGAAGAGATCCTGCCGACACTGGAGATCACTCCTCATACTTACTGTCTGATTGTCACACGTGGACATAATCATGACCAACGAGCGCTCTATCATCTGGCAGATCGCGGAGCACGCTACGTAGGTCTGATTGGTTCAAGACGTAAAATCAAATTGATCTATGACGATCTTGTGGATGCCGGAGTCCGCAAGGAAGCACTCCACAACGTATTCGCTCCGCTGGGAGTCAACATAGGTTCACAAACAGTTCCTGAAATTGCTGTTAGCATCTGTGCCGAGTTGGTTTCCCATCGTAATCGGGACGGATTCGTTCCGGGTAGACCTGACAGAATCGAGTTACCTGAATGAACTTTGTTGCCATCATACCGGCAGCCGGACTCAGTCGCAGAATGGGGGAACCCAAGCTGCTCAAGCTATTTGACGGTGAGCCTCTGATCAATCATGTTCTAAAAGCCTGGCTTGCCAGTCGGGTCAATCGAGTCGTGATCGTCGTTCGTGAAGACGATTTGGAATTGCAGCAGCATCTCAGCGAGTTTGATGTCGATGTCGCAATTGCCAATCCTCCTCCGCCTCAAATGAAAGACACCGTTCTCGCCGGCGTACAGTATACAGCTGAACATTACCCCATGGGTGTGAACGATGCCTTCCTGTTAGCCCCCGCGGATATGCCATTCCTATCACCTTGGCTAATCGATCAGGTCATTGCCGAACATACTCCGGATGCAGCGGCACTTATCGCCCCGAGCTTTGAAGGGACCAAAGGGCACCCTACTTTGTTTCCGTGGCCATTTGTGACCGGTGTTTATCAATTGCGCGACGACCAGGGTCTCAATACACTCTGGGATCTCTACTTTGGCCGGACGTTTGAAGTGCCCAGTAACGCACCGCTGATCGATCTGGATACTCCAGATGAATGGGATGCTCGCTCAGAAGGCAATTAATTGTCCCCGAGATTAAAAGACTTCTTCAGATACTTAGCTCGGTGAATATTTCGATCGGCGATATCTAACTTGCCACCAACCATTTTCTGGAGGTGAGCGGGCTGCGTCTGCAGAAACAAGCGATTCAACATGGGAATATCCACTTCGATCAATCCTAGATTGACTCCCAGACGAATGCTGGACAGCAGATGCATTGTCTCTTCACTGCTAATCGTCTTCGCGTTTTGTAGAATTCCATGAGCACGGCTTACTCGGTCACTAAGTTCATCCCGACTCTCCCGCAAAAGAAAGTCCCGTGCTTTCCGTTCGTATTCGATCATCACAGGAATCACTTCGTTGACTTGTTGAACAAGCTCAACTTCGCTTTTCCCCAGCGTGATTTGATTGCTGATTTGATAAAAGTCCCCCATCGCTTCAGAACCCTCTCCATGCAATCCTCGTACGGCGAGATTGATTTTCTGCAGGCTTCGGAAAACTTTTTCCAATTCTCTTGTCATAACCAACGCGGGTAAATGCAGCATGACACTGACTCGCATTCCGGTACCAACATTGGTCGGGCAAGCTGTCAAATACCCAAATCGTGGGTGAAAGGCATAGGTCAGGCAGGAATCGACAAAATCATCAATCGCATTGATGCGATGCCAGGCTTCGGTCAGATCAAGTCCGCTCTGGACGGCCTGAATTCGTAGATGGTCTTCTTCATTGATCATCAGGCTGAATTTCTCGTCTGAATCAATCAGAACACTACGTGCTCCATTACTCTCAGCTAATTCGCGACTAATCAACTGACGCTCAATCAAAAACTGACGATCCAGATCGTTCATTTCGTCGATCCGGAAGTAATTGACCGGATCACTCCATTTGGATTCCTGATTAATCAAGTCGGCAACCCGGGACTCGATGGATGCTTTGTCGGATTCAGAACACTTTCGAACAAATGGAAATTCAGAAAGATTTCGCGCCAGACGAATACGCGAGCTGATAACGATATCCGACTCGGGGCCTGTCCCCTTGAGCCATTCGCCTCCGCTGCCTGTTAGTTCATCTAAAAACATGATTCACCTCTTAACCTGTCGGCTCGTCTTCCAACCCAGCGATTTGATCGCGAAGCTGCGAGGCTTTTTCATAATCTTCAATTTCAATTGCCTGTTCCATTTCACGTCGCAGGCGGATCAGGTCTGTCCGTTGATCGGTTCCTGCTGCGCCACTTCGAGGTTGTTTACCCACATGCGCGGTTGCTGAATGAATATTGGAAATGATCGGGTCGATTTCTTCTTCGAAACAAATGTAATCATGTGGACAACCCAATCTGCCAACATGACGAAATTCGTAAAAAGTAATCCCGCATAACGGGCAGGCCTGTTGGTCCAGTTTGGCTAGCTGCTCGGCTGCCTCGTTGATCTTCAGGTGTTGAGCCAGAGCGCCGGCAATGGAAGGCACATCGTCTTCTTTTACTTCGGACTGCATGAGGTAAGTGCGAGCATGTTCTTCGCAGAGGTGCAATTCCTCCGGAACTTCATCAGTCAATTCCGTGATATGGAAGGTCGCTGGCTTTTCGCAATGCTGGCACTTCATTTAGCTTTATCCACAGTTTTAAATCTGACTCTCCATTTGCCACTGGTTTTTAGAAAAAACCAGTCTCTAGGGGAGTATCAGCAAATTAAAAACCTGTTCAAAATAGGAACTGAGACTGTTCATGATCAGTCGCTGTTCCCGTGGTGTGGTAATAACTGTTAGGATTCTATCAGTGCTTACTACCCTGTCAAGAATACCCGACAGCACCTTTATTATATCGTTCCATCAATCCTGCGTTCTATGTCACATTCGCCAAACTTTGAAGCTTTTGCAGAGCTAGCAGCCAACCATGATCTGGTGCCGGTCTACCGACGCATGTTGAGTGACGGGCTTACTCCGGTCTCCGCCTTTCAAAAACTGGACGATGGACAGGATGCATGCTTGTTTGAAAGTGTTATCGGCGGGGAAAAGGTCGGTCGTTACAGCATTTTGGCGGTCAATCCTTTTATGATCATCAATGCCTGCGGGAATGATGTGACGATATCCCGAGACGGAGAAACGGAAAGTCGCACGTCTGACAATCCTCTCGATGATCTGAGACAGTTGGTTGACTCCTTTAAAGCTCCCCAACTCGAAGAACTTCCTCCTTTTAACGGAGGAGCCATCGGCTATGCAGGTTACGACGTCATCCGATATGTTGAAAACCTACCCAACCCACCGGAAAATGACCGTCAAATCCCTGATATGACCTTTGGATTTTATGATTCACTGGTGGTATTTGATAACGTCAATAAAACGATGTTTGTCATTGTGATGGCGCGACTCGACCAATTTCAGGATACCGAGGCTGCCTACACAGAAGCCGTTGCACGAGTGGACCAACTCATCGAGAAACTCGCCGCACCTGCCGCCTTGTCGATGGCTGACATTGATACGGCCGGGGGTACCGATGACTTGTCATATACTTCGAATTTTGAACAAAGTGAATTCGAAGCTGCCGTAAATAAGTGTGTTGAATACATTCGGGCCGGAGACATTTTTCAGGTCGTCATCAGTCAACGCCTACAACTGGATCTACAGGTAGACCCAGTCGAATTGTACCGCTCATTGCGTGTGGTCAATCCCAGTCCCTTCATGTTCTTCCTGCGGACTAGTGATGTAACACTCGTGGGAAGCTCACCGGAAATCATGTGTCGAGTTGTAGACGGTAAAGTGACAGTGCGTCCGCTCGCTGGTACTCGGCCCCGTGGCGCGACAGAGCAAGAAGATAACCAACTCGCCGAAGAACTCTTAGCTGATCCTAAAGAACGAGCTGAACATGTCATGTTGGTCGATTTGGGTCGTAATGACGTCGGACGAATCGCCAAATACCGCAGTGTTGAATTGTCTGATGTCATGGTCATCGAACGATACAGCCATGTCATGCATATTACTTCCAACGTGACGGGACAATTGCGAGAAGATAAAGATGCCTTTGATGCCCTGGCTGCTTGTCTCCCGGCAGGTACGGTTTCCGGAGCTCCCAAAGTAAGAGCTATGGAAGTGATTGATGAGTTGGAGCGGCATCGACGAGGACCTTATGCCGGCGCTGTCGGCTACATCGATTACGTAGGTAATATGGATACGTGTATCGCCTTGCGAACCTTTGTCATTAAAGATGACACTTTGTATGTGCAAGCCGGGGCTGGCATTGTGGCAGACAGCCAGCCGGAAATGGAATATCAGGAAACGCTGAATAAAGCCCGTGGTCTATTAAAGGCTGTGGAAATTACCGCCAAACGCTCTGAAGCTTAACCTGATACTTGAGCTCGTGCTGATTTCAGATACATCCCAACTAGGATGTTACGCAGGCACAACAATGTCTCTTTTGGGAAAGAAGCCCATAGGCTGTCGCAATTCGGTCGGGCGACGGGTGACGTTCAGGACTGTTCACGCAATGTCGTAAAACTGATGATTCCTAGTCCCAGTGCCCCCACAAGTCCTCCAATATCCATCAACATACTTGCTCTGGAAAATGGGATTTTAATTGCGAGATCAAGTGTGAAGACTAACAATAGCAACGCTGCTACTGACAATCCAAAGATACACATGATTTTAGACACTCTTCAAATTCCTCACCTAGTTCTGTTCCAAGTCCTGTTGCTCCGCTAGCTTTGACACATTGTAATCTGATTCAACTGGATTTCTTAATGATCAAAGTGGTAGCAATGAGCAAATAGTATAATCCACGAAAAATGATTAACGCGACACAGATTTAGTAGTTTTCGTTCAGAAATCCTGTGTATTCTATCGTCTATTATGTTGGTGGATAAATATAGCAAAGAGAAATATCACCATCACATAAACCATTCTTTATATCAAAGTAAATTTAGGCAAAGCGATGTCGAAGATCGAGACTCCCGTCAATCAGAAAATGCGAGCACTCATGCCCGTGGCCAAGCAGCTGGCCTACTTCGATCATGCCGCCGTCTCCCCCATTCCTCAACCTGCTTACGAGGCGATTTCCACCTGGTTAAGTCAAGCTTCCAGCCAGGGAGATCTTTGTTGGCCTCAATGGGCCAAGCAAGTTGAAGTAATCCGCCGACGTGCCGCTCGACTTATCAACGCTCACCATGACGAAATAGCATTTGTCCCCAACACATCAAGTGGCATTGGCCTAGTAGCCGAAGGCTTACCCTGGAAACAGGGAGACAATGTCGTCACTTTCGAAAATGAATTCCCCGCCAATCAATACCCCTGGATGAACCTCAAGTCACGTGGAGTGGAAACCAGAGTGATCACGGTTGAAAACGGAACTCCTTCGATCGAGCGTTTGCTCGACGCATGTGATCACTCAACCCGTCTCATTTCAATTAGCTGGGTGTCGTTCTCCAGTGGTTATCGATTCAGCCAATCACAGCTCCAATGGCTCATTCAGGAAGCGCATCAACGGGGAATTTTGGTAATGCTTGATGCCATCCAGGGCTTGGGAGTTTTTCCGATCAACGTGGCTGAATTGGAAGTCGACTTTCTAGCAGCCGACGGACACAAGTGGATGCTCGGTCCGGAAGGAGCCGGGTTATTCTATCTGCGGAAGGAACATTTGGATTTGCTTCGACCTCTGATGGTTGGCTGGAATTCTGTTGCCTCTCCGTTCGACTTCAGTAACATCGACTGGAATCCGCGTCAGCAAGCGGCTAGATACGAGGGTGGTACTCAAAATATGGTGGGCCTGATGGGATTTGGGGCTAGCCTAGAAATGCTGATGGACTTGGGGACAAACTATAACACTTCCAGCATCGGCACTCAGGTCCTGCACTACACCCAACATGCACAACAACTCCTGCAAAGTGTTTCTGCTGAAATCTTCGGCCCCGATGATCCTGAGCATCAAAGTGGGATTACTTGCTTCACGATTCCTGGCGTCGCGTTGGCGGGCTTGCGCCAAAAGTGCCTCGACTCCGGAATCGTTCTTAGCCATCGAGATGGACGCCTGCGCATAAGCCCGCATGCGTACAACAATCAGGACGATCTGGATCGATTGCTGAACGTAATTCGTAGTGTGAAATAACACTCAGCAACGCTGGCCTTCCCCAGGCCTTCGTCTTTTGAGTTTGTGGCCACCGGCTGACCCCACGCCCAAAGTCCTATCTGCCCCGCCACAATCATCACAATCGCTACAACACGACCTGCCACCACGGCTGAGCAGGCTTCGAAACGATCGACTCTCACTATCAGAGGTAAACCAAGTCGATATTGGTTTTATCGGGCTCTCCATCTCTCGCCATCGCTTTCTTGACTAAAGCCCTAAGACACAGCTGATGTTCTTCCTGAACACTCAGCTTCAGACTGAAGCTTTCCTCTTTAGTTTTTGTTGTAAGACGATGATTCCTCAAATACTGTTGTCGATCAATATCCCTACCAACGCGGCGGTTAGGCCCGATCAACAAGCATACCGCACCAGAGTCATTGAATTTCTGGCTAGTGAATTAGATCATCACGAGATCGTCGCCACGTGGCTCATCCACGACCCCGGACTCAATGACGTCCTGGAGATTCATAATCATTGCTCGTTACCCCAGGAATTCTCTGTTGTTGTAACTGGAGAACAGGGTGTTGCCCAACGACAAAATCTCTCACAAACGCTAAGCGATCGGCTAACAAAGGGGCGAAATCTGGGAGTTCGCATCACCACGTTAAGCCTTCCTGAAAGCGTCCAGGAACAAAACTTAAACCTGCTTGTGAAGCATCGTATCTCTATGGTGAATCACCATTGTGGACAAGGTACCGCGGGCACTCTAAAGAAAACGATTGAGCCCCGCTCTTTGAGATTTGGAATCTGGGAAGTCCCGGCTCCTCTACATTGGGTGAGACAATTAACTCACCCAGTACGAGAATTAGTCCTGCGGTCGGCCATGCACTTTAAATCACCGCGGGCGTTTCAACACATTCAAATCGATGTACAGGCATTGTTGCAACAAAAAGTGGCCTTAGAGAAAATCGCGGGCCTGTTGCGATCGCTCGTCCGTATGAAGACACGGGGCAAAATCGACATTACGCCCATTCGGTCTGCCGCCACTCTACTAAGACATCAACAGACGAAGCAACGCTTTCAGATTCCAGCTGCTTGACCTGTCTGCCTGACCTGCGTAGAAGCCGAGTTATGAACTCATTCTGGCACGCAGATCCGGTATGATTGCCTGCGGGACAAACCGAGCCAGCATTTCATCATCCGAGAATTGAGCGATTTGCTTAATCAGAGAACTCGAGACGTGAGCGAATTCTTCATCGGCCATTAAAAAAACGGTTTCAATCGCAGGCGCCAACTGGCGATTGGCCATCATCATGGTGAATTCACCGGCAATGTCGGTAAGTGGTCGTACTCCCCGAACCATAATTCGGGATTCCTGTTCACGCACAAAGTCAACGGCCAATCCATCGAAGGTCTCGACAACCACATTTTCCCATTGAGAGGTAACTCGGCGGACCAGATCTTTCCGTTCCTCGGGTGTAAAGAGCGACTGTTTATCTACGTTGACACCGATACCCACCACCAAGGTATCGAACATCTGACGAGACCGGTCGATCACGTTCAAATGCCCCAAAGTAATGGGGTCAAAGGATCCGGTATAAACTGCAATCTTACTCATCGGCTACTAACGTAGTTTTCCCTATTTACACTGAAATGCTCTGCCGGGACAGCGAGACGTATTCCTCATTGGGGTGACGACCGTAAAGACATAACCTAAATGTCCCGTCGAGTTCATTCTAATCACATCAGCAATTAGATGACGAGTCCCAATCGAAAGTCTTGAAGTAATCGCGAAGTAATCGGGATAACTCGTTCAGATGGTGTACGCGAATTTAAACAACCGTCATCCAACGTAATTACTCAAGACGGCATCCAGCCTATTACCTATAATTCAGATAGCCAGTCCACCAAAGTCACCGTATTAAGGTGAGTAAATCCAACAGCGAGTTCCATCACTGAGAACCATGGCCAGCCTATCCGACAATTTGATTCCGGAACATCTCCAGGATGGAGCTGCTGATTCGCTGTCTGAGGAACAGGCTCCCCTCACCCCGGAAGATTATCACGACTCCAAGAGCCTTAAGGATCTGATTGTTGGCGCTGGTGCCCTGGGAATCTCCACATTTGTCCATGCAGCCATCTTGATTGTGCTGGGACTGTTCACGCTCACCGATGAGATATTGGAGCAATTCAATATTATTGTGGTAGAACCTCCACTCGAGGAAATTGAAAAGCCCGAAGAACTCATCACGGTGGAGCTAGACGAAGACACGACGCCGTCAGAGGATCTCTCCAACACACAACAATCATCGGCATTAGCAGGGCTACCGAATGCTGAAGGAGTTAGCCAGTTCTCAGAGCCGACCTTTGATACCGAAGTACTCGAGGATCCAGAACAAGAAACTGGAGTCGAACCGGCGACTCTGACGATTCCTGCCAGCCTGCAAGCCAGCCTGATGACGGATATTCCAGTTGGCTCCTACGGCGATCCACGGGAAGTCGTCGACAATCTTGAACAGGCCATCGACCGAATTACTCAGGAAATCATCTTCATGCTTGAAGAAGGAGATGTTCTGGTCGTCTGGTTATTTGATCAGTCTGTCAGCATGCGGGATGATCAACGGGAAATACGTGAACGAATCAATAAAGTCTATTCGGAATTAGGCCTGGCCGATGCGGCCTCAGGTGACCACCTGTTAACCGCCATCGCCAGCTATGGCTCAGGCTATCTCAAACATACGAAACGGCCGACGTCTGACTTAGAGCTCATTCGCCGAGCGATCAATGAAGTACCAATCGATCCTTCTGGATATGAAGTCATGTGCCCGGCAATCACCCGAGCGATCAATGACCATGAGTCCTACCGAGCTCGTGGCAAACGGCAAATGGCATTGATCGTGGTATCCGACGAGAGTGGAGAGCCCGATAACAATGTGGCGACGCTGGAAATGGCTGTAGCAACAGCTAAGGAAATGAATTGCCGAACATACTTCTTAGGTCGTGAAGCAGTCTTTGGATATCCCCATGCCTATATGAACTGGAGACATCCGCAAACAGGAGTGAACCACTGGCTGCAAATCGACCGCGGGCCGGAAACCGCTTTTGTTGAACAGTTACAGACCAACGGTTTTCGCCGACGCCGGGATGCATTTTCCAGTGGCTTTGGCCCCTACGAACAATGCCGCATTGCTCGAGAATCCGGAGGCATTTTCTTCATGCTTCCAACGGTGGAAACAAAACTCGTAGGTGGAGAGGCAGATAAACGTCGCTATGAATTGAAAGCGATGAAGCCCTATCTCCCAGACTTAGATAGTCGACAAAAACAGCTCACCATGCGCAGTGAGTATCCTCTTCGTTCATTTATCTGGCAGGTCATTGTCGATCTAAATCCACTCAATGAAGCAACCGCCGAAATTATTGAATTAGATATGACCTTCCCGCTGCAAGCGGATGCCTTCCTCCGGCGTGCAAGACAGGAACAGGAAAAAGCAAAAGTCTACATCACCTATTTGGCGAATGCTCAAGCCGTGCTCGAAGAAGCTTACGAATACCGCGAGTCGGAACTAAATGCCCGTTGGCAAGCTAATTATGACTTAATCTACGCTCAGATAATCGCCTATCAGGCAAGGGTTTATGAGTATGGTGCCGCATTAGAAACATTTATTCGAAATCCCAAGCAAGTTCCTCCCGTCATGCCCCCCAATCGTCGATTGGTCCGTTGGGATCTGCGAGGGCGTCTGGAACTTTCTGCCGAGGAAGTAAGCCGTCCTTACATCAATCGAGCTTCGGAGTTATTCGAGAAAGTCATCGAATTGCACCCTGGCACACCATGGGCTGAAAGGGCTTCCGAAGAGTTAAAACGAGGATTTGGCCTCGAAGTAATGCCTGTTTACCGCGCTCCGTCTCCTCCTCGACCAAATACGCCTAATGCTCCCCGAATCCCAATACCGAAACTGTAAGTAGGTAGTTCACCTCCCCTTTTGATTCGATTCCTTCTAGTTCAGAGTTAACTGTGCAGCAGTCCCTGTTCTTATTACTGGCAACCTTGGTTTTGCCGCTGGCATGTGTACCTGCGGTAATTCGCCATCAAGGGAAATCTCGTATCGTCGCATTATTCGCCGTCCTAGCCGTAGGAGCGGTGGCGGCCATTTTTTGGCTTTCTTCTGACGAGACGGAACTGGCCGAGTACGAACCACCGCCTGAAACACTCAATGTGCGTCAGGCAACTAATGACGTACAACTACAAGCGGCAACTCCAAAACTCACAGACCACAACGACTACGTCGGAGCGCAGGTCTGTGCGAAGTGCCATCAGGAAGAACACAAGTCCTGGCATTCCTCCTACCATCGCACCATGACTCAAATCGCGTCGCCAGAGACTATCCGAGCCGACTTCGATGGCCGTGAAATGAAACTGGGTAACACCACTTATAAAATCTATCGCAAAGGCGAAGAGTACTGGGTTCGAACTCATGATCCTGAGTGGGAATTGAGACAACGCCCCGAAGTAATTCGAAACCATCCCAATCCTCAGATGGCCGATAAACGTATCGTCATGATTACCGGCTCGCACAAAATGCATATGTTCTGGATGTCCTGGGAACACTCCGATGACGAGCCCAACGCCGAAAATCTGGATAATAATTCCATGTGGCTGTTCCCCTGGGTTTACATGATTGAACAGAAAAAATGGATCCCGTACGAAGACTCATTCATTGCTGACCCTCAGTTTGGCCGACCACCAACCGTGTGGAACCAATCTTGTATCGCATGTCACGCCGTCGGCGGACAACCTCACTTTCAAACGAAAGAAGATCTCTATGATATCGAATTCCATTCGAACATAGCTGACTATGGAATCTCCTGTGAAGCCTGCCACGGACCCGGAAAACCTCATGTCGATAAACATCAGGCTTTGCTCTCGGCCAACACCAATGTAGAGCTTTCCGGAAACGCCGATTCTTCGATCATCAACCCGCTTCGACTCGATAAACATAAGCAGGCTCAGGTTTGCGGACAGTGTCACAGCCTCTTCGAATCCAATCATCCTCAGACGTTTCTCGAAGATGGACTGGATTACCAACCGGGTAATGACCTAATCAAAAATCGTCAGATGATTTTCCATGAAGACACGGACCCTGGTTTGGTTTACTACAACATGTTTTGGAACGACGGCACAGTGCGTATCGGAGGACGTGAATATCAAGCCCTGGTCAAAAGTAAATGTTTCACTCAGGGCGAAATGACATGCCTGAGTTGTCACAGCCTGCATTCTATGGAAGAACCCGATAATCAACTGGGACTGGGACTCAATTCGAATCAGGCCTGCATCCAATGTCATAAAGAACCAGAATATACAACGGATCTAGCGTCACACACTCACCACCTTACCGATTCAGAAGGCAGCAAATGTTTTAACTGCCATATGCCCCACACTTCCTATGCCCTAATGGGAGGCATCCGCAGTCATCTTATTGATTCTCCGCGAATTCAGAGACAACCACAGATAAACGAAAAGCCCAATGCCTGTAATCTGTGTCATCTCGACGAGACCTTACAGTGGACAGCGGATACTCTCAGTCAATGGTATGGTCATGATGCCATCGAACTAAACAAACCTCATCAGGATGTTGCCGCAAGCGTGACCTGGCTTCTTCAAGGCAATGCCGTCCAACGCACTCTTGCCTCCTGGCATATGACCTGGGAACCAACGCTGGAAACCTCGCCGACCAATTGGCGTTTACCATTGATGGTCCAACTGCTTAATGACAACTATGCTGCCACTCGCTATGTCACTTGGCAATCCTTGCAGAAGCTTCCGGAGTACAAGCAAGTTCAGGAAGGAATTGATCTCTACCAATTTGTCTCTCCCGCCCCAGAGCGAGTTAAGATTCAACAAGCATTGATGAATAGCTGGAGTGATAAATTGGAGTTGATCGGCGGGCCGCCACTCAACAATCCGCGGCTACTCTTCAAGACCGACCAGCCAGCAGTTTTCGATCAGGACACTTTACTGTTGTTACTGCAAAACAGAGATAACACATCGATTCTGATGAGTGAATAACTGTCCGGTGTGATGGACACCAGTTATCTTCAGTCGGCTTCAGTCGATGTAACCAGTCTTTTCTTGCACCGTCACGCGGACGTAGCGTTACCTACCGCTAATGACTGTCTACCGCTGATAGATTGGCAAGAATGCATGATCGAGCTGCATCATGATTAGGTTACAGGCTGTCACATAAATGGGACCAATATTGCCTGTCCAACTTCCATTGTCTGCTTGCTCGTTGGCAATCCGCCCATACAGTTGATCACGAAACGGCGACCACTCTTTCTGTCCCTGTCGGTACACAACCTGAGCGTAATAAAGATAGGTGTAATGCCAGTGCCCAAAGGACCTCGCACCACCGCCAATGTTATGAAGGTTTTTCTTGGTATACGCCAACATCTCAGGCACATGCTTACTGTCATAGTCACCTGCATTGTAGAGACAGGCTAGCGACGCCGCTGTGATGGCAGGCCGGGAAGACCCTCGGTTTCTGGAACTGTAGGAGATTCCTCCGTCTGGGTTTTTACAGCTATAGATATATTCCTTGGCTTTATCGATGACCTGTTTGGGGACTGGTATTCCGGCATTTCTACATCCACGTAGTCCCTGCACCTGAGTAATCGTTGTCGACCCTTCGTCAAAGTTATTACCATCTTTGGCACTTACGTATCCCCAACCACCTGATGGTGTTTGAGCATTGGCGCTAAACTCGACCGCCTTCTTCAGGATCTCGATCAATTCTTCGCGGCGTTCTAAGTCTTCTTCTTCCCCTAGTACTTGCGAAAGAAACAACATCGAAAAACCATGGCCATAGGTATAGCGATTATCTGATAAAGGATCACCAATCAGTCCGTTGCTACGACATTTCGTGGTGATGTAATCGACACTCTTACGAATCGCTCTGGCATAAGGTCCTTGGGTAGTCGTCGAACCGGAACAGATTAACGCCGTTCCTGCCAATGCCGTCATGGCCGTTGGGTAAGTACCTGCAGTCCAGTGCCCTAATGAGGACTGACTGCGTACGACCCAATCCAGTCCCTTCTTAATGCTCGTTTTCCACTCAGGCCTAATCTTGGCTGCCTGAGCTTTTGAATTGGATCCGGTTAGAGCCAAACCTGCTGCTGGCAAAGTCACTGCTGCAGTCATCGACTTTAATGCTTGTCGCCTGTCTTTGTTAACAGATGAGAACGTCACTAATAATCTCCTGACCATAGCTCACGAGTTTAAGGGAATACTAATATCTATATTCTACCGTAAAATCCCAACCGGAAATCAAGGCAGACTTAAGTCGGTAAGAGTTTTAAATCGAACTCTTAGAGCAACACTGCTCTAAGCATCCCGATATTCAAGGATCGCCTGAAGCAGTCCATCTAAATTATGCGACGAGGCTTCGACCGTTGGCGTCACACCGAATTCCCGCATCGTTTCACTGGTAATCGGGCTGATACTTGCCGACTTCATGCTTTGAACGTGGTCACCTAGTAACTTGATCGACGACCTAGCGATCGCAGAACTTGTAAATGTAATCCAATCGATCCCTTCTTCGAGTGCCTCTTCGGTCGAAACGGATAATTCATCAACATCCTGGCTGTGATAGACCACAACTTCGTCCACCTCAGCACCCGCGTCCCGCAGCCCGTTTGGCAATACATCACGACCGCGATTGGCTCGAATCAAAAGCACTTGTTTGTTTTCAACATGAGGCGTTAATGCAGCCACCATGGACTCGGCCCGGTACTCGTCCGGAATCAGATCCGCTTTGAGGTGATAGTTCTCCAACATAGCGGCGGTTCCGGGACCAATGGCCGCTAATTGTGTCTGGGAAAATGCTCGCACATCCAAGCCTAATTCGAGCACCCGTTCCAAAAAGTAACGGACTCCATTCCCACTCGAGAAAACGACCCAGTCTGTCTGAGCCAATCGACGAATGGCTTGATCCACCAAAGCAAAATCAGATGGGGCGACGATTTCGATTGCCGGTTGGAGGACAACTTCCGCTCCCAGATCACTGAGTTTAGCTGCAAATTGTTCGGCCTGAGCGGTTGCTCGAGTCACCAATACTCGTTGTCCAAACAGAGGCCGCGATTCAAACCAGGAATTCAAACTTGTATCACTCACGACATCACCAACAATGACAATAGCCGGAGGACGTAGACGATGCTCGCCTTCAAACCGCTCCGGAACCTCGGCTAGCGTACATCTTACTGTAACCTGATCCGGGCAACTTATCCTGCGGATTATCGCAGCTGGAGTCGAAGCAGGCATGCCATGTTCGATTAACTTACCAGTCCAGCTACGTGACGTCGTTACGCCCATATAGAACACCAACGTTCCGGGGAAACGAGCCAGCTGGTCGTAGTCCAGTGAAGACTCGCCTTTTCCGTCACGTTCATGCCCGGTAATCAACGCTACGGCGGAGGCTTTATCGCGATGCGTTAGAGGGATCCCCACGCATGTGCCCGATGCTAGGGCTGCTGTGATTCCGGGTACGATTTCATATCCGATGCCTGCGGATTCAAAAGCAGTCGCCTCTTCCGCTGCTCGAGCAAAGATCGCGGGATCGCCACTCTTGAGCCGTACAACCTGCTGCCCTTGCTGTGCCAGACGGATGCATTCTGAATTAATCTCATCCTGCTTCCAGATTTTTCCTGTACCATGCCGCCCCATACACAAGCATTCCGTTCCCGGTCGAACGTGCTGCAGGATTCTGGGATTAACCAGATAGTCATATAGCACGACATCAGCCTGTTTTAAGCACTGCACGGCACGTAGCGTAATATAAGAAGGATCCCCAGGACCGGCTCCTACCAGATACACAAATCCGTCAGATGATGTATCCTGAGTCATAGTCAATGTATCCCTATTTGCTTCCGATGATTGCCTAATTGAAAGGGCTTACTCGATTGGAACCTGCCACTCCTGAATCTGCAAGTAACCAGCAAACTGGCGTTGAAAAATATGCGCGAGGTTTTTCTCGTCAACAACGGCGTGAACTGCAGAACCAATTCGAGACGGGACTGCAATGGCTTGAGCAACAGCCTCCTGCTTACGATACAGCTCTGGGCATCTTTGCCAAATGCATGCAAGCCGACCCCATGGGTGCAGTCTATACGTTTGAGTTCTTACAAGCCTTAGAACAAGGGTATGAGTTGGGTTTGTATAAGCATGGTTGGCGTCAACGACGGCGCAATCTCAAATTAGTGAGCCGCATCGAACAACTCTGCGAAAATCAACAGTGGCACGAAGCCCTGCAACAGGCACCGGATGCGTTATATCACAATGCTCGTAATGAAAAGCTGTTACTAGAGCTTGCCTTTGCCGCTCAGGCTATCGAAGCGGTCGAAACTCAATGGACCTATCTAGAGTTTGCCCTGAAGTACTTTTCTGGCTCTTGCGATGTACATGTCCAAATCATTCATGCCTTCTATCAATCCGGCCGGTTTGATGACGCCAACGATCATATGTTTCATGTCGCGAAATCAGCAGATGATCAACTCCTGCAACAAATTCTCCGAGCCCTGCCTGGGGTCATTACTCAACAATTCCCTGGGCGTGAGTTAATCTCGCAAATAGATTCCTTGCGATTGGAACTGCAACAAAACCCAAGTCATGAAACAACGTGGGAGCAACTTTGCCAGATACTCGAAGAACTCAATCTCTATGGGCAGGCCATTGAAGCCACACAGCTTGCTCAACAGGCCACCGGGAATACAAGTAGTTGGTCCCAAAAGAGCCTCCAGCTGCGACTGCAGCAGGCCGAATCCCGATTGCAATTTCATCTGGATCTACAGGCCTCTGATTCTCTACTCGATGATCTACAGCATGAAGTCTGGCGAATTCGTACGGAATATTATCAAAACCAAACAAAGCAGTACCCCAATCAGGCTCGGGCCGAAATTCAACTCGGTTGGTGTTTGACCGGTACAAAAAATTGGTACGAAGCGATCAAGCAATTTGAAAGAATTGAGGCAGATCACTGCACCTTTACCACCGTAGAGGAGATCGCCCTGCAACTGGGACTAGCAGAGTCACAGCAAGCGATTCGACGATTTGATGATGCTCTTGAAACGTTCACCAAATTGCTGGAATCGCTAACGCAATGTGAACGGCCTGACGAAGTGGATCAGGAGCTTTCAGCTCAGATTCCTGGTTTGGAAAACGAATCGGGGATGCAACGATCGCTAAAACGGATAAAAACGTTAGCCGCATCGATGAATCAGGCCACATTATGCCAAAAATGCGATGATCTGGCCCAAAAAATCGTTGTTTCTACCGATAACTAATCAAATCAGCGCCTAGACAAACTCTATTTTTTAGGCGATAAAAGTAGTTCCCACTTAGGCGAAGTGCGCCATGAGGGATAATCAAAAAGCTAAATAACTAGTTGCAGGCTGCAAATAACAGGAAAACCATGCCGAATACTGCCAGTGCCAAAAAACGACTTCGTCAAAACGAAACCCGCCGTCAACGTAACCGTGGACAGCGAAGTGATCTGCGTACTTCGATTCGTAAAGTGAATGAAGCAATCGATACCTATCAGGCTGCTCGTGCAGATGGTGGCGATACAGATGCCGCATTGGCAAGTATCAACGATGCCTACGTTTCCGCTCAAAAGAAGCTGGATAAAGCTGGTGCCAAGAACCTGATTCATCGCAATAAAGCAGCACGCACCAAGTCACGTCTTCAGGCTCGAATCCAAAAAGCCAAGGCGTAACTGCTAAGAGAAACAATCCTCGGAGATCAACGATCTCCGGATCGAGATAAAGAGGTCCTACTCCAAATCGAGTAGGACTTTTTTATGCGCCTGTTTGTGCGAGAATTCAATTCGTAGGGAACGAAATACAAAGAGAGTCGGCGGTCAACTAGTTAGCTAGTGATCTAATGCCATACTATTTTGCTGGCATCAAAAACCGGGCCTTCAACACAAGTTCGCTTGTAATCCCAGGAGCCGTCATCCTGCAAGACTTTAGTAACGCACGTAAAGCAAATACCAATACCGCAGGCCATGGGCGTTTCGAGTGAAACCTGACACGCCACTTCCCAGGATTTACTTACAGCCGCGACAGCTTCCATCATCGGCTCAGGACCACAACAAACTACTCGTACGCCTTCATTGGAACCATGAGCCTGTTTGTCGTCCTCTAATACCTGTTTCAGTACATCGGTTACTAGTCCATGATGCCCAAGACTTCCATCATCGGTACACAGTCGCACATCGAGCCCCTGTACCGCTTCAAACGTCTCGACACCTGCCAGCAGCTCCTTGTTTCGAGCTCCATAACAGAGCGTTACCTTGTCGGCCTGG
Source organism: uncultured Pirellulaceae bacterium (assembly GCA_938082855.1). Lineage (GTDB taxonomy): Bacteria > Planctomycetota > Planctomycetia > Pirellulales > Pirellulaceae > UBA721. The sequence goes on from CALKCC010000342.1 coordinate 20,237, forward strand.
GGACAATCCCGTCCATAATTGGCCAAGCCAAGATACTCTTTAGCCAGAGTAACAAACGGAGTTTGACCAATGCCTCCCGCGACCATAATTAGATGTCGAGTTGGCTGCGGTAGAAAACCATTTCCCAACGGCCCCCAGACGTCCAGTGATTGCCCTGCCTTCACATCAACTAATCGAGTGGTGAGATTTCCTTTGACAAGATAAACCGCGTCCAAGTCGGTTGGGACACCATGTTCGTCCGGAGTGATTTCAAAAACAGCCAGTGGGCGGCCAATCAGAGGATCATCACGATCTGTGATTTTGAGCATGATAAACTGCCCTGGCTTACACATTGAGGCCATTTCGGGACATCGAAATCGTACTCGCCAGGTGCCTTGGGCGACCTGAACATTTTCAATGACTTCTGCACAGTGGTGTACTGAAGAGTCTGCATAATAATCAGCATGCAGAGGATTATCACAATGATCGGTCGACATTAGCGACGTTTCCTTACGTTGCGTTTTTTGGCTGGCTTGCGTTTAGCCGAGCCACCTTTCGTGGACGATTTGCTCTTACTTCCCCGAGCAGCCCCTCGTGACGACTTTCGTGTCGAGCCAGGGGACTTCCCGCGTGCATCGCCGGACTTCGCTCCGCGTCGACGCGGAGTCTTTTTTACGCCTTTTCGCGTTGTTTTTCCAGTAGAGGTCTTCTTTTTTACCGACTTACGACGCGTTCCCGGTTTCGTCTTTTCGGCGGTGAGACGCTTCAAGGCTTTAACTTCGGCAATGGTTAATTCCCGATACGCGCCTTCAGGTAGCTCACCTAACCGGACCGGGCCGATGGCAATCCGCTTCAATTGAAGTACCTTATGGCCTACGCGGGCCAACACACGGCGAATTTCCCGATTCTTTCCTTCGGCTAGGATCATTTCGAGTTCGGTGGTCTGTTTGTGACGCTTCTTAACTCGTATCGACTCTACATTTGCCTTCCCGTCTGATAGATAGACTCCCTGACGAATTTCGGCAAGCTGCTCTCGCTGAATATTACCTGCGACTCGAACCGTATAGATTTTGCTGACCTGATAGCTCGGGTGAGCGATCTTGTTAGCCAATTCCCCATCGTTCGTCACGATGATTAGTCCCTGACTACTCCGGTCTAATCGTCCAATGGTGAATAGATGATTCGCGTCTCCGATCAGATCGACCACTCGTACTCGTCCGTCCGGATCGCTATTGGTCGAAAGGACTCCTGGCGGCTTATTCAGGACATAGTATCGTAAAGTGGGACGCTCAATAACATCTCCATCCACTCGGACTTCCTGATTCTCCGGATCCACTTTGGTCCCCAATTGGGTTACCACTTGTCGATCAATCTGAACTCGGCCCGCCGTGATTAGTTCTTCACAATGTCGACGGCTGCCATAGCCGGCTGCTGCCAGAACTTTCTGTAACCGCACGGAGTCTCCGTCAGCTGCACGTTTGGATGTCCGTGCCGGCCTTTGATCGAACCCGCGAGTTCGCTTTCGAGAAGATTCTCTGTTCATGACGATTGATTTCTAATTCAGAAGACGAGCGAGTAAACTCGCGAGGTAAGCAACCCAAAGGGTCATAAATTCACTCCGCGGTGCATTCTCTAGCACTTCACGGCGTGGTTGGGATCAGTTTTTGAAACCAGAGGATCCACGGTTAAACCGGGTCATAACTTTCAGCATATGGGTTTTTGTTACGTGGCATGAATTTACATAACAGGATGCCCAGGAAGTAGAGGACCGTTAGCGGGCCACCTAGCAAGAGCATACTTAATGGGTCTGCCGGCGTAAGGAACATAGCGATAATGAAAATCACCAGAATCGCCACTCGCCATTTGGCAAGATAAGCCGCTGTGGTAAACATGCCGATGCGTTGTAGCATTAACATCACCAAGGGTAACTGGAAGGCAACTCCGAATCCGATCGGCAGGAACATAACAAATCCCAGCCATTCGCTAATACGCGGATCCGGGTCAATGGCCATCATACGGTTGTAACTGAACAGGAAGTCCAGAACCGGTTCCATCACGATGAAGAACGCCATGGCGGCACCTCCAAAGAACAGTGCCAGACAAAACGGCAGGTAGATGTAGACGTATTTTCGCTCATGAGGATAAAGGCCTGCGGCAACGAACGCCCATAACTGGAAAAAGATCCAGGGACTTCCAATGACAAAGCCAGCGATGAAGGCTGCTTTTAACCAGATCATAAATCCTTCATGTGCGTTAAGCGTCTGGACTCGAATGTCCTTTTTCTCCCAGACAGGCAAGGTGATCGTGGCTGGACGTGCCGAGCGGAGATAGTCCGGGAAGGCGTTGGAGAGAGCAAACTTGTTAATACGACGAGTCATGTCCGCGGTCGACAACCCATCCTTGGGGTCATTGATTCTGGCGGTCAGATTGTTGAAGACCTCATCGATGTCCACCTGGTTTTCATCGGTAGTTGTATCAAACTGTGCCCACCAGGTGTCCGGTCCCTCAATGGTGGACTCCACAAGACTTCGAATCGAAGCATTGTCGTAGACACTCGCATCATTGGCCCAAGCGTTCAGCAATTCGACTGCATCGCTTAAGTCTTCGTCGTATGGATTCTCAATCGAATTTACGACTCGACTAAATTGTTCAAGCTGAGTGTCATCAAGCAGGCCTACCAGAAAGGTAGCCCACGGCTCCTCTTCATCCAGCGAAGATTGAATGTGCTGAAAGAACTTCCGATGCTCCGAACCACTGTCGGATTCGAGATAAAAGTCATCTGCGACAAAGGAGTATGGAGAGTAATTTAAGGCCCCCAGTTGATTCGGAACCGCTGCTTTTAGTCGCAGGATGAGCTGGTCTAACTCGACTTCGATATCGTTGGAGACGTAATTCTCATCGGTAATCAGACCCGCCTGCTCGGCCTTGGCTAGCTCATCATTTTGAATCTTGTCCAGAGCCTGCATTTGATAATAGCCACGCAGTGACTTCTTGAGTGGCACTTGAATCTGCTGGATGACATCATCTGCCAAAAAGAGTCCAAATCCAACACCGACGACCAGACCAATCGCTGCGCGAAACAAACATTGACGCAATTCTTCCAGATGTTCACCAAAGGTCATGGTGGAATCTGCAAATAGATCTTCTTTGGGGTTCTTAGCCATAACTAAAAAATAATTGATTCCAAAAAATGGAAAGAGTTAAGCCATCACAGGCATAACGCGGGATTAAAAAACAGACGGCCAGATCAGAACTTCACAGTTGTGAAAAGGCCCCAAATAAATACGGAAGGAAGCTGCCGAATCAGCGGAAACGAATACGCTTTAGGTACTCGCGAGGTCTCCGTTTAATCCTAGCATGGGGCCACTGGATTACCAAGAAGCCAAACGGGGATATGTGACCAGATTCAAGGTGGTTTAACAAGTAAAACGACGAGAGTAATACACCACCAGAAGGAAGTCCCGGATTCAGACAATGGTATATCTTCAGGACGGGTTGAGCACTATAATCCGCCGTGCCTTTATCCGGTACACGGTTTTTAACCGACGATTTAGACCAAACCGAATTCTTATGACACGCTCCTTACAACTATCCTCTGTGCTGTTACTGCTAAGCTTCCTTGGTGGTTGTCAGCATGTTCAGGAGCAAGTATCCAAGCCACGTGGTGAAATTCGACAGCAACAATATCGAGCAGCTCTGTTTGATCCGTACTCTATTCCGGAAGTAGGAACCGATCTTGGTGGCATGCGACCGCCTGAATTTGATCGTCCCTTGCCAGAACCGGTGCGAGATAAATACCTCGGCCAAATGGTAAGAAAGAGCCAGCAATAAGAGGTTGTGAATCAGGGACCGGGCCGAGTTAAATAGCGTCGGGCCCACGTTCACCAGTACGGATACGTACGCAGTCGTCCATTGGAAGCACGAAGATCTTACCGTCACCGATCGCTCCAGTTTCACCCGATCGCCCCGCTGTCAGCACGGCCTGAATCGTCGGCTCTACAAATTCATCGTTGACTGCAATTTGAAGTTGCGTTTTACGCAGGAGATTGACCGATAACTCGCGGCCACGATACATCTCAGTCTGGCCTTTCTGTCGCCCAAATCCCTGGCAGTCCATGACTGTCAGACGCGACACTTCGACGTCCGTCAGTGCGGCTTTGACGTCTTCTAGGCGGCTCGGCTGAATAATCGCGATAATTAGCTTCATTGCGTGTGACTCGGCAGTGAGTAAGGCTCGGTTTCCACCCATTGTACAAGGCAGAGGATAAGAAAAAAAGGAGACCGGTTTCGGGTTAGGAAACCGGTCTCCTTGGATTTTGAAGCATAAGAGTGGTACCCCGATTCTGGATAAGCAAGGCGGTTACTTATCCAGAACCATATGGGGTATCCTCCCGGATCGAGAACAATCCGTAACCTGTTAGAACTCGAGGTGAGCCAATTGTTGTCCCTGCTGGCGGTTAAACACTAACTACTTGTGTTTCGAATCACCCCAGGTCCTAACAGGTCATGCTTCGGTTTAGGACAGTGAATCGCCATAAGCACGCATTCCGTGCTCTGACAAGTCGAGTCCCATTTCTTCTTCTTCGCGTGACACGCGTAGCATGCCAGCAGCTTTCAATGCATAGAACAGAGCAAACATTGTTACAAATGCCCATGCACAGATGATGACAGTGGAGTACAGCTGAACCCAGATGTACTCACCACGAGCAAGGTCACTTCCGGTCCCGAAAAGACCAGTAGCAAGACCACCCCAGATTCCGCAAAGACCGTGAACAGGCCATGCACCAACGGGGTCATCAATCTTCAGTTTGTCCAGGAGAACAATACCGACGACGACCAAAACTCCACCAATAGCACCGATGACTAATGCGTTCGTAGTTGATACTTGATCACAATTCGCCGTGATAGAGACCAAACCAGCAAGTACACCGTTAAGAGCCATGGTGACATCAGGTTTTCCGAACATAGCCCAGGCAACAATCATGGCAACAACTGCCCCTGCACCTGCAGCTAATGTAGTAGTTAACGCGATGTAGGTTGTTGCTTCAGAATTTGCAACACCACCGTAAGTCAGTTGACTTCCGGGGTTAAATCCGTACCATCCAACCCACAATAGGAATACACCAATGGCAGCGTAAGTAATATTGTGACCAGGAAGCGGAGTCGACTTACCGTCTTCACTAAAGCGTCCAAGCCTTGGCCCAAGAACAATGGCACCGGCTAAGCCAGCAAAACCACCAACAGCATGAACAACTACCGAACCAGCAAAGTCCTGGAATCCAGCAGCATCAAGAAATCCTCCACCCCATTTCCAAGCACCACTGATTGGGTAAACCAATCCAGTTAGTACAGCACTAAATGTAAGGTAAGCACCAAATTTCATACGACCGGCAACTGCACCAGATACGATCGTTGCGGCAGTCGCAGCAAAGGCAACTTGGAACAGAAAATCAACCGAATTGCTGAATCCATAAGCCAGATCCGCAGAATCTGCTGCGACACCGGGCCCTGCATAGGCAAAATAACCATTGAAATCGCCTGGGTACATAATTCCCCAACCGATGAAATAGTACAGGAGAACACCGACCGAAAGGTCCATGACATTCTTAAACAGAATATTAACTGTGTTCTTTTTGGCGTTCAGGCCAACTTCAAGCAAAGCAAACCCAGGCTGCATCAATATCACCAACACAGCACAGATCATCATGAACAGAGTGTTGGTTACATAGTCGGCTTCGCCTTTAGTGTAATAAGGCAGATTATCGGCCTCTGTTTCAGATGCGCCAGCTTCCATTTCTTCCGTGTTTTCAAGTGCAGCTTCTTCTTCAGCTGTCACTTCTACATCTTCTGAAGCTGCTTCTTCCACAACTTCAGCTGCAGGCTCCTCGTCCTGAAAAGCCTGAGCAGTTGGCACAAACGTACTTGTGCCGATCATCAATGCCAGCATACACATCATTTTGCGTAGCCAACTTTGATCTATACTCAAAGATAACATCGTTTATAACTCCCGATTCCAGTGGATCTCGCCAACACAACCTTCATCGCCAGTGTTGGCATTTATTAGTTTTCGAGCAGGTGTTCAGGTACTTGGCTCCGTCAAGCCGCCTTCCGTGGATACCTGGTTCCCAACCTGCTCAAAAAAAGAGCAGATAGTACTCCGCGAGAGTAATATGCAATGGCCGTGCCATTTGACGTTTTAAAACAGGAAACTCGCTGCGACCGACGGGAAACCTTTCAGAAAAACTCTTAATACGCAGTAAACCAGTTGTTTTTAAAACTGCGTTTTTTTCAGGACTACTCTTCCCGCAAAATCTGCCTGTCTAAGATGCAGGCAACTTGCACACTTTTATTGCATGCAGATTAGAGCCCTAAGTGGATACGAAAGAGGCTCGTATTAGAATTCGATGATAGCATCGATGCCGAATGCTGTTTCTGAGTAGTTTTCGGCTGGAATCCAGTCTGAACGTACTTCTGGGCGAAGTAGAAACAGGCCTTTGCCAGGTCGCCAGTTGGCTCCCACGGTAAACGAGTTCTTGGAGACTGAGTTATCTCGCCACCACTCCATCCTCGCTCCCAAGCTTAAACAATCGTCCACGTAGTAGATTAAGTAGTTATTCAAGCCGATATCGTCGCCCGCATCGAACAGGCTACTGGTGTTCACATAATCGCTTTGAAGGATGTACGACAGATTTTCGGTTAATGCGAGATCAAGCACGATACTGTGAGAGTACCCTTCACCGCGCCAGCCTAAGTCTCCAAAGGTGGTGATGTAGGTCATCGCAATTTCTTCGGTCAGATTCTTGGAAACTCCGGCAATCCCGTTACTACCATTTTCTGATTGGGCAAATCCAGAATCCCAGCCTAGCGACCACCCCAAATAGACCGTCGACTCACTCTCCGTAGTGAATTCGGTCAGCACACCCGTATGAGTGAAGGGTTCGCTATTGAACATCGTTTGAGCATGGCTATAGAAGAAATTATCCGGCGCGGTAACCGTTTCATATCCAACCGGCGTGTAGAAGTGTCCCAATTTGTAATTGAATCGGCCAACCTGTCCGTGCAGATAGAGCTGAGGCATCGCCCAACCATTCTTTCCATTTCCCCAGTTGTTTTGGTAGTCCCAGGTTCCAGATGGATTTCCGAAGGCTTGGGTATCAGGACCGTCAACACCGTAAACGACATCGGCACGATAACCAATGGTTGGCTCGGAATCTCCATCCCCCTGCCCGACCGACGCATCACTTTCAATGGTCATCCATAACTGGTGAAGGTTTACGCCATGAGCGTGGTTATTAAATAGTCCATTGTTTTGGTCGTGATAGCCGATCGACGTCCAGCCAGAAAAACGTGGTTGCAGACTCCATTGACTCCGCTCACGGTTTTTCAGGCGATAGAGCAACCCAAATCGATCGCCTAGGATCTCAGCATCTCCAACAGGCTTGGTTGCCTGAGTGTCTTCCTTTGGGGCACCAGGAGAATCCGATGCCTCGTCCTGATTCTCGTCAGCTGACAACTGGAACGTGACACTCTTAAACCACTCGGGTTGTTCCAGTGCAGCCGCGTCACCCAGTTCTACTTCTTTTGATTGCCCGAAACCTCCATTGTCGGTCAGACCGGCAGACTCTTGGGCAGATAATTCCCCACCAGTCCCGAGCAGACTAAGTAGTCCCAGAACAGCCAGAGACAGGCAAGCGAGTAAACAAGTATTTCTTTGTCGAAGCATCGTTTCGTTCAATCGGATCGAATTAGTAGGTAGGCGAATCCAAGGTAATTCCACAGAGATTCGTCAGTTCAAATCGTCCGTAATCACCTTCTACTCCAATAAATCCCTCGCTTTTCCCAGATCCTCAGACTCTCGAAATTCCATATCTCCGTATTAGCAGTATTCCCCTGTATTTACCTACTTTTCCCTGGCTCTCTTCTGGCTCTCTCCTAGCTCCATAGCCACGTCGATTTCAATTTTCGACTTGGCTCGCAAATTCCAACTCGGATCCTTGTTTTGGTAGCGCGCAAAAAAAACCACCGGTTCGTGAAAACCGGTGGTCTTTTAGTTGTGAGAGTATCTTATAGCTTAGTAGCTTAAGATAGCATCGACACCGAATCCAGTTCGAGTATCAGTCGTTGAGTCATCCCAATCGATTCTGATTTCTGGACGCAGAACTAAGTCGAAGCTCGATGGTGGTCGCCAGTTGACACCGGTAGTGAATGCATATTCACTATCAGCACCAAGGTCGTTACCATCTCTCCACCATTCCAGACGAGCACCAAGAGCGATGTCATCAGAAAGAGTGTAGAAGACGTACTGGTTTACACCAATTTGATATCGTTCGTTAGTATCAACATAATCACTTTGGAATACGTAAGACATACGTTCACCCAGAGTGATATCCATTACGATACTGTGAGAGTAACCATTCTCAGTTTCAGAGATATCGCCAAAAGTAGTTACGTAGTTCAGACCAACATTGTCGCCAAGAGATTTACCCAGAGCGATAATTCCGTTGGAACCATTGGAATCAAAACCAGTATCCCAACCAGCGGTCCAACCAACAGTCAGATCTAAACCAGTTTCAGTGGTTTTGCTAGCCAGAACACCAGTGTGAGTAAATGGCTCACTGTTATTCATAGTCTTAGCGTGACTGTAGAAGAAGTTATCAGGAGCGGTAACTACTTCGTAACCAACTAATGTGTAGAACTTACCAAGTGTAATGTCCCAGTCACCCAGGTGACCAGTTACGTACAACTGTGGCATCGCCCAATCATCTTCTTCTGTATCCCAGTCGCCAGCAGCGCCAGCATTTGGATTACCAAAAGCGTTGGTGTTTTCAGCATCACGACCATAAACCAGGTCAAAGTGGTAACCGAGTCCAAATCCTTCAGCGTCAGCGTCGGAAGCTTTATCAAAAGCAAACCAAACCTGGTGTACGCCTACTTTCTTTGGATCAGTGTTAAACAATCCGGTGGAACGGTCGTGGTAACCGACTTGTGTCCAACCAGAGATTTCAAGGCCTTCACCGTCACGCTTGAAGAGGCTCCAAGTACCATCATCAGATGGTGAGTCAGCAGCATCCTGCAAGGTGTAAGCGATCGGCTCGAGTACGGGCTGTTGCAATTCATCAGCAGATACACTGCCGCTCATAATAGCGAATGCAAAAGCGCCCAGTAGAGCAAACTTACTGAGTTTCATTTCCCAATATCCTCCATAAAACTAGTGCTTAGGAAACGTTTGGCCCGCCTCACATGTTCGGTAGAACTTGTTAAGCCTAGATTTCCCACAACTAATGCCTGGTATTCATCCATAAATACAAACAGGCAAAATGTACTTTTTGCTACACAATCAGTTTTTCGGAGCTTTACATGACGTTCGTTAACCTCAAAACCATAACTTTCTAACTGAAATGACAATTATTCCGTTTCTAGCGTTAAACCTTGCGGATTAGCCAGACATTTCATCTTCAACACTGTCAAACTAGAGAAACAGGAGAAACTTTGCGGGCAATCCGGCGTCAGTTTTGACAAATAATTCACACCGATTCCTCGCATTCGGTGCGACAGCTAAACGCATTTTCACACTCAAATAGACAATCTGGCTGGAATTAGATTGGTGATCTCCTGGCCTGAGCAGCTCTTACCTGAATACGCTGCCTCCCTTTGCCCGCCGTAGGTTATTGATATACTTAAACCCAACCCCCATTCGACTCAGACATCCCCCCCACTTCAAAACCGGTTAGGCAAATTCCGCTCATAAGACGATGGCACTATTTAGACGCTCCAAAAAACAAACGACTCCCAACGACAGTGAAGCAGCCCCGACTGAACCGACTCAGCAATCGACTCCGGAAGACTCGACCGCAGAAACTGGTTCGCTTTGGACCCGAGTGCGACAGGGACTGAAAAAAACTCGAGATGTATTACGTACGGATATCCGTGACATCTTTAAGTCCGAAGGGCAGTTGGTGGATGAGGAATTCCTCAGTCGCTTGTTTGCGATTTTAGTGAAGACGGACATGGGAGCTCGTCCCGCTGCTGAGATTCGCGACAATATCGAAGCTAAGTTTTCCGGTCGAGTGATCGAATTCGAGGAAGCGTTGGCTGAAATACGAAACCACCTCAAGGACATTCTGGCTCAACCTCCTCAGCCGGTTCGTTTTGCCGATTCGGGTCCCACCGTCATCTTAGTGGTGGGCGTCAATGGATCCGGGAAAACTACCTCGATTGCAAAACTCACCAACTACTTTCAGTCCCAAGGTAAGAAAGTTGTCCTAGGCGCGGCCGATACATTCCGCGCTGCCGCAGTGGAACAGCTCATCATCTGGTCCGAACGATTAGGGGCCGAGATTGTCACCGGCGAAGCCAACTCGGACCCCGCCAGCGTGGCACACCGAACAGTCGCCACAGCTCTGGAACAAAATGCGGATATCTGTATTGTTGACACGGCAGGCAGATTGCAGACTCAGACGAATCTCATGAAGCAGCTGGAGAAAATCTTCCGCGTTATGAGTAAGCAAATTCCGGATGCACCGCACGAGGTCTTTCTTGTGCTCGATGCCACCGCCGGTCAAAACGGCGTGAGTCAGGCCAAGGGATTCTCTGAAGCGGCCAATTGTACTGGGATTATCCTCAGTAAACTCGACGGTACGGCCAAAGGGGGCGTGATCATCCCAATTCGTCAGGAGTTTGAAATACCCGTTCTCTTTGTAGGACAAGGTGAGCAAGCTGAAGATCTGGCTCAGTTTGATGCAGACGCATTCGTGAGTGGATTAATTGAAGAAGAAGTCAATTAGCTTTCTGCTTCTTCCGCATCAAAGATTCGATCTAATACGCCGTTGACAAAACGGGGTGAGTCTTGCGTACCAAACCGTTTGGCCAATTCTACAGCTTCATGAATAACAACCTGTCCGGGCGTATCCGTTTGAGTGAGTTCATAAACGCCTAGTCGCAGAATATTCCGATCGGTGGGCGCCATTCTTGATAACGACCAGTTATCTGCACTCTCTTCAAGAATCGCATCGACCAGCGACTTGGACTGCCGGATACTCTCCAGCATCTCACGAGTGTAGGTTGAAAGTCCAACCGATTTCCCCTGCATACGCTCGCTGACAAACTGATCGGCTAACTGCTGATCGCCATTAGGATTCAGGTCATCTTCAAATAGTACCTGAACGATAATTTCCCGAGCAAGGCTACGGCCGGTCAATGGCTGGTTATCATCTTCTTGGTCAAACATAACTTGAATCTTCTCTTTGATTTCTCGGTCTCATCATCGACACAATGCGGAGCATGGATGCGATCAGCTGTCCAGCTGTTGAATCTGCCGCATCACACTTAGCGTTTCCAATACAGCCGTTGCAGCTTCCTCACCCTTGTTGCCAACCGTACCACCGGCACGATTCATTGCCTGTTCCATCGACTGACATGTGAGCAATCCAAAGCCAACAGGTAGATTATATTCGAGACTTAAGTTGCCCAGACTCTGGCTTACCTGAGTGTTAATGTACAGATCATGAGTGGTTTCGCCTTTGATAACAGCTCCCAAACAAATGATCCCTGCGAATTCGCCGGTAGCTGCGAATTGTTTAGCGACCACAGGTAATTCCCAGGCACCTGGTACCCATGCCACCTGAATATCACTCTCTGCAATTCCAGCAGCCGTCAAAGTCGCCAACGCTCCGTCATGCAATCGTCCTGTGATGTTGTCGTTGTAACGCGACACGACAACGGCAAATTTCCCGTTCACGTTATCTGACTTACTCTCAAAAGTCCGTGGCATTCGAACCATTCCTCAATAAAAACCAGCTTAGTCTTCCGGATTGATACTCATCAGGAATTCTGCATTAGAATTCGATTTGGCGACTTTGCCTAGCAGGAGTTCCATGGCTTCAGCAGGTTCCAGGTCA
>CALKCC010000343.1 GCA_938082855.1 uncultured Pirellulaceae bacterium
CCTACGTAGATGTCGACTAACCCGTCTCCATTGAAATCACCCATCGTCGCACCGAGGCTAATTTTAGTCGGAGTGTCTGGGATGTTGTCGCTGATGTTCTTAAGTGACTTGCCGGCTTCATTGAGGAATAGGTAGCCTGGCCCGGAATAGCAAAATGCATCCTTAAACCCGTCGTTATTGATGTCTGCCCAGACGCAATTACCTGGCAGTCCGGTGTCGGGGAGAAGCTGAAAGGTGCCGTCACCTTGGTTGATCCATAGTTGAGGGCCAGCATTGATATCGATATGGTTGTCATTGTTGAAGTCAACAAAGGAGACCGTCCCACCGGAAAACCCGTCGAGTCCCATTTCGGCCGTCACCTCGGTGAATTGTTGTGCAAATCCAGAGGTAGCAAGGAACGAGAATGAAACAATCGTAAGTAGGCGTAACATTTATGGTTCCCCTCACCAGACATCGTGGGTTATTAAGTGGTCTCTTCAATAGGCCACATACAATGGATCATGCAGGATACTAGTTAGCATTCTGCTTTCGACGTTCCAGAATGCCGTTCAGCTTTTTTTGTTCTGCTTCGAGCACTTCCGGTTTGAGTTTTTCGGGCGTTACGGTCTTATGAGAGATAGGTTCTTCGTCTCCTATTTCTCGTAAGGCGATATTCCGATACCAAACCGGATCGCCGTGGTCTTGCAGAGAAAGTTGTCCTCCACGTGCGGTCAATTTTGCACCACGCTTTTCAAGTAAGTCGACATTGAAAGCCCAGCGTTCGTCCGTGTAGTCAAAGTCGATGACCTTTTTCCCATTTAACCAATGCTGAATGACGGTACCCTTACAGACAATGCGTCCCGTATTCCATTGTCCAGCAGGCTTTGTTGCATCGTGCGAGGGTGCCATGCAAAAGTAGAGCGAGGCAGCGCTGGTGCGAGGATTTTTGCCATCGACATGCTTTTGATTATGCAGGATTTGGTATTCGTACTGTCCAGGACGATAGTACACTCCGCTATTAGCACCTTCACCAACTTTCCACTCAAATCGCAATTCAAAATCATCGGGAATTTTGGATTTGGTATAAGTCAGGGACCCGCCAGGACCTACACGGTGAACGCTCTGGTCCTTTTGGATCTTCCAATTGCCTGACTGTTTCCAACCGTCGAGATTAGTACCGTCGAACAAGAGGGTGAATTTCTGCTCAGCTGTAGCGGTCAGCGTGAAACTGCAAATCACAAATAGAAAGACAGGGACAGTTAGATTACGCGCGATACGTTGCATGGTTAGAATTCCTAGCACTTAAACCAAATTGAAAACTCGATCCATGTTCGCAGAGATCTCTTGTAGGCGTTCCATATTTCCGCCTCCCACTTCCGCAGCACACCATCCATAGAAGTTAATTTCGTTCAATGCGTCACGTACGTCGGCGAAATCGAGATCGCCCTCGCCAATCTTCTTGAAACTGTTTTCCGCTCGACTGAAACCCTTAACATCTAGCTTGATAATTCGTTTCCCAAGCTGACGGATCCAATCGCCCATGCTGCCATATTTCCAGTGATTGCCGATGTCAAACTGCATGCCAACCAAAGGAGAGTTAAATTCGTCGACGTAGCGTACATACTTTTCTGCAGATTGAGTACTATCTCCGCCATGGTCATAACAGAACTGGTTCCATACGTTTTCGATGGCAATGCTTACACCAAGCTGTCCCGCCAGCGGTAAAGCTTTTGAAATGTTTTCGACACTGCGATCCCAGATTTCATCTTCAGGTCCATCGTTTCCATGGCCGACCACAAGTAGAACCGTCTTGCCGCCAACAGCCTCAGTTTGGATGAGAGCATTCTTAAGATCGGCTAATGCCTTGGCGCGGACTTCCGGATCCTTGTCAGTGTGGCGGATTTGCCAATGGGAACCGCAAACGCTTCCGTCGACTGGTAACCCGCTATCGGCAATTGCCTTCTTCACTTCGGCGGTGTTTATGCCGGGAGCATTTAACTCGATAGCACCAAATCCAGCAGCTTTAGCAGCCTTGAACTTTTCGGTTAGTGTGGAGCCTTCGCCGACCATCCCGATTTTCAAAGTCTTAAACAGTCGGTCTTTGAGACTTTGGTTCGTTGAGCTTGTGGCTTGGGCCGAGCCTTGGATGAGTGGAAAACTAGAGCAGGCGATCGCTGTAGATTGAATGAACTTGCGACGATTTGTTGTGTATTTCATAGCGTTTTATCTGAATGGGACAAGGTTTACTTGGGAGGAGGTATTACAGATTGGAGTTAGTCTGCTTTTTGTATGCATTACTAGTCAATAGTTAGCATAGCCCATTGGGCAGTGGTTTTCACTTTATGCGAGTGGATTATCTTGAGGCAGTTTCTTTCATCACGTTGTTTGAGTGGGTATGCTGATAGTCAAATGCTCGCAAAACAACTCGATTTGCGAGCATGTTCCATAAATTCTTGTAGCGGGAGCGATATGTAATGGCTAGGTATTTCAGTGGTGTGGTTCTTTGCTTTCTGGCATTGGTGCCATCAAATCTGTCAGCAGAGATATTTGCTCCTGGTAACCGAGTCGTCTTTCTCGGTGATTCGGTCACCGCAGCCGGTCAATATGTGACGTATTTGGACATGC
>CALKCC010000344.1 GCA_938082855.1 uncultured Pirellulaceae bacterium
GGAAGCCGTCGCAAAACAGGGATAATACATCCTTGCTCCGATTTTAATCCGCACCAGAAATTCCGTTAAATGGAGAACAGTTACCGCTACGGTGATGCCGCCCCATAACAGTGCAATCTGCTCCAAACCCTGGATGTTATAAAACCAGGTCTCGAAGTTCTCATATTTGAAAAAGGCAAGAGACGCTGTGACTGGCATTGAAGCGACGAGCGTAGGTACGACGAACTGCAATATCTTTTACCTGTTTAGTCATGAGTGGAGCCGTACAATCAGTGTCGGTTAATTTTAAAGACGTCATCACCACCTGTCTGTCCTCACTTTTGGGACAGATGCTCCACGCCTTGTAGTGTTTTTGCTACATTCAATTACAGATTACTTAAGCTGCCGTCTCGCGTTCATCGAAAGATCGCTCTCTATGAAACACCTGTCACTAATAGTATTGCTCACCGTCATTTCTTTCGTTCCCACGATTGCGGCAGCAACCGAGCGGCCCAATGTTTTACTAATTTGTGTGGACGACTTACGACCAGAACTCAAGAGTTTTGGTGCCGATTACATTCAATCACCTCACATCGACCAGTTAGCCGCAGCGGGCCGAGCCTTTCATCATCATTTTGTGCAAGCTCCTACCTGTGGAGCTTCTCGCTATACCCTGCTTACCGGACAGTACGGACCAGCAGGAAACGGAGCTCTGTTTAGTCGGGCAGGTCGTGTTAAATCTGATCCCGGCAAGGTGACTCCCAGCATGCCAGCCTGGTTTAGAAAACACGGATATACCACGGTATCAGTCGGTAAAGTCTCTCATCATCCGGGAGGACGAGGAGGACCGGACTGGGATGATAAAAACCAACTCGAAATGCCTAACAGTTGGGATCGACATCTCTTACCGTCAGGAGACTGGCAGCACCCGCGGGGATGGATGCATGGTTTAGCTCATGGTGAGATTCGTAAAAATGCCAAAGATATGGATCTATTCCAAGCGGAAGCGGGGCCGGATGAAATCTATCCTGACGGAATTTCAATCAATGAAGCGCTGAGCCAGATGACAACTCTGGCAGACAGTGAAAAACCGTTCTTCCTAGCCGTAGGTATTCTGCGACCGCACCTTCCATTTGGAGCACCTCAAAAGTATCACGCTCTTTATGAAAATGTGACCTTACCGGCCACCGCTCACCCTTCTAAGCCAGCAGGGAAGACGACCTGGCATGGTTCCGGTGAGTTTATGAAATACAATCGTTGGGGCAGAAATCCAAATTCGGACGCTGCCTTCGCATTGGATGTTCGCAAAGCATATGCAGCCTGTGTTAGCTATGCAGATGCTCAGGTGGGTAAGCTACTTAGCCGGCTGGAGAAATTGGGACAACGTGAGAATACGATTGTCGTGCTGTGGGGAGATCATGGGTGGCACTTAGGTGAGCACGCCATTTGGGGGAAACACGCATTGTTCGAAGAATCGCTTCACTCGCCAATGATCATCAGTGCTCCGACGATGAAGCAACCTGGGAAGCCGACGAATGCCATGGTAGAGACTTTGGATATTTACCCAACGTTGTGCGAAATGGCGGGACTGAAAACACCAGACCAGCTTGACGGTGAATCGCTGGTGCCGATCCTCAATGATCCATCTGTCGGAGGACATTCTGCGATTGCGTATTCCAATCGTGCCCAAACCATCCGTACAGAAACTCATCGGTTGATTCTCCATCGCGATGGATTTGCCGAACTCTATGATCATTCAACGCCGGCAGCAGAAACAAAAAACATCGCACAAGCCAATCAGAATTTAGTTTCTGAGTTATCTCAGCAATTAAAGCAGCGACTGGCTCAGGAATAAGATTCATGACTGTGACAGCGGAACAAGTACAGGAATTTCAACAAACAGGCTTTATCGTCCTGCGTGGATTCCTGAATGACACGCAAGTTGCTGAAATGCTCGAACAAGTCCAGAGATTTGTAGCAGATGTGATTCCGACGTTAGCTCCGGAGGAAGCATTTTATGAAGACAAATCAGATCTGTTGACGCTCAAGCAGATTCACCGCATGTGTGAGCATGATTCGTTCTTCGCCAAGCAGATGAGTGGTGAACGGTTTCGCCCCTTAGCCGAGGCGCTGCTGCAATCAGATGTGGTTGCCAAGAATATGCAGTATTTCAACAAGCCTCCTTCGATTGGTAAATCAACACCTCCGCATCAGGATGGATACTACTTCATGCTGGATCCCAATGAAGCATTGACCATGTGGTTGGCGCTCGATCATGTTGACGAAGAAAATGGTTGTGTTCGATACGTCCCCGGTTCTCATTTGCGAGGAATGCGTTCGCATGGAAAGTCCGGCACGCTCGGATTCTCACAAGGGATCCGGGATTATTCGTCAGAAGATACTCAACAGGAAGCTGCAATTCATGCCGAACCGGGAGATCTGCTCGTCCATCATTCCATGACCATTCATCGAGCCAATGGTAATCAATCGAACTCCCGCCACCGCCGAGCGATGGGGATGGTGTACTATTCGGCGGAAGCGAAAGTCGATTCCGCTCAGGTCGAGCAATAC
>CALKCC010000345.1 GCA_938082855.1 uncultured Pirellulaceae bacterium
CCTGAGAGTGAAGTAGCAGAAGAGGAAAAGGTTGATCCCGAGGCAGAATTGGAAGCGTTGAAGCTTCAATACGAACGAGATCTAAACGCGTTCAAGATTGCTCAACAAAGTTACACGACTGAGTTGGCAAACTACGAACGCCAGCTTGAAGAAGGGCAGGAAAGGGCCGCCGACTTAAATCGGCGATTTGCACTTTGGTATTATGTCATTCCTGGTGCTCAATACGACAAATTGCGACTTAGTCGGCCTCAATTGATCCGAGAAAAAACGGATGAGCCTGAGGCACCGCCTGCAGGAGCTGGTGGTTTACCGGGCGGATTGCCTGGTGGATTAAATCTGCCACCCGGACTCAACTTGCCTCAGTAGTTAGGGTTTCATTGGGATTGTGGTTAAAATGAATCGTCGATAAGAGGAGACGGTTCGTTTATGGCATTCCCGGCGATTACCTTTAAGAGCACACTACGCCCAAGCCAATTGGAGGTTTTGAACGTTGCGGAGACTCACCTCGCGCAGGCAGAACGTAAGCTCTATATTAATGCTCCTCCCGGCTCCGGTAAAACGGTAACCGGATTGTATCTGTGGTCTCAGCTGTTTAAGTGCCCAGCTGTCGTTTTAAGTCCGAATTCAGCGATTCAGTCACAGTGGCTTGCGAGGATGGATCTGTTCGAACAGGATGGCCAGCCGATTGCGGATGAACTGCTCTCGTCCAACCCCAAACAGCCGGGGCTCTTTACGTCACTGACCTATCAGTCTGTAACGATGCCGGCCCGAGGCAGTAATGACTTAAGCGACGCAGCGTTACAGTTTTGGAAACAAACGCTGCTGGAAAAAGAAAAGGCACATACAGAAGAAGAAGCAGAACATTGGATTCGAGATCTGCATGAACACAATCCAGATTATTTCCAAGAGCGACTGGCATACTACACAAAGAAAATTCGGGAAGAGATTACTCGCGGTAACGATGCGTTGTCTGTATTGCACGCCAGTTCACTCGAAAACCTACATCGCCTTCGTGAGGCCGGCGTCAAGCTGGTGATTCTCGATGAATGTCATCACTTAGTCGGGCATTGGGGCAGAGTGCTCAATGGAATTGCCGAGTATCTGGATGACCCTGTGATAGTGGGTTTAACAGCAACTCCTCCTGACCCAGAAGAAGCGGATGCTCAAGACTGGACGATTTACGAATCGCTTTTAGATCAGATTGACTATGATGTGCCTGTTCCGGCTGTTATCAAAGATGGATTCCTAGCACCCTATAAAGACCTTTGTTACTTTGTGCGACCAACGGCTGAGGAATTGGAGTATATCTCCAATACGAGCGAGCACATGCAGGAGCTGCTCGATGTATTACAGCACGTTGATGCCGACGAGGATCGACTTTCATTAAATCAATGGGCCTACCAAACGTTGGAGAAGATGGAATTGCCTCTTCGCCCAGCACGCAACTGGGGGGAGTATGAGAAACGGTTTGCCTCATTTGCTTGGGCAGCCAGAGTGTTATTGGCAAAAAATGATGTTGCACTTCCTGGGAATGCTCGCGAATTATCACAGGAGCAGATTGACGAGTGCCAAGACCTATTGGCGTATTGTGTGCCGGTGATCGATCCCTATGTCCGACTGTATTTGATGAGGACCAATAACGCACAGAACCTTGAATTAGCAGACCGTATTAAAAGGCATTTACGCCTTTTAGGGACGCAAATTACTGAAACGGGTAATCAAAGATGCGCATCGCCTGTGAACCGGATTTTGGCGTACTCTCAAAGCAAGGCACAGGCGTTAATCCCAATATTGCAACGGGAAAAGGAGATGTTGGGGGATTCGATTCGCGCGGTGGTCGTCTGCGATTATGAAAAAACTTCCGCTGTTGATCCTGAAGTCAGTCATATATTAGACAGTGAGGTGGGGGGCGCGGTCGCTGCCTTCCGGACTCTTCTTCAAGATGAAGAAACAGATCGCCTTGATCCGGTTCTAGTGACCGGGTCCACCGTGTTGGTTGATGATGATTTGTATCTCATCTTTCATGAATACGCGTCGCAGTGGCTACAGGAAAAGGACTTTGAAGTTGAATTGCGGTGGGGAGCTCAGGATGGCTACCGTCTGTTGAAGGCACGAGGTACGGATTGGGTACCGCGAGTTTACATTCAACTGATAACCGAATTCTTTCAGGCTGGTTACACCAAGTGTTTGGTCGGGACTCGCGGGCTACTAGGTGAAGGGTGGGATGCCAATAAGATCAATGTGCTTGTTGATTTGACCTCTGTGACAACATCGATGAGTGTCAATCAACTGAGAGGACGTTCCATACGCCTGGACCCGGATGTGCCGCAAAAGCTTGCGCATAATTGGGATGTTGTTTGTTTGGCTCCCGAATTCCTCAAAGGACTCTCGGACTACAAACGGTTTTGTAAGAAACACACTCGGATTTATGGAGTGACCGATGATGGCGTGATCGAAAAGGGAGTCGGGCACGTGCATCCGGCCTTTACTGAAATCAAACCAAGAGGCGTCGAACGTGTCGCAACTTTGATTTCAGAAGAGATGCTAGAGCGAGCCGGGAATCGAGTAAAGAATCATAAGTTGTGGGGGATTGGAAAACCGTTTAAGGGGCAGGCTGCTCAGTCCATTCAGATTCCCATAGAAAGAGCCGGCTCCAGTCTGGGGTTTCCACCCTTTACTGGGGACACAACCGCCTGGACGTCAGAGTCACTCACAAAGAGTGTTTCTGAAGCGATTGTTGCCGCATTGCGTGATTCAGGACTGATACAGTGGGAGGGCAGTGCTGCGTTGCTGGAGCAACTATATGTGGGTGAGCAGGCTGGAGGCTATGTCCGTGTATTTCTACAGGAAGCAAATGAAGAAGAGGTCGACATCTTTACGCAAGCCCTCAAGGATGTATTCTCGCCGCCGCTTGAAGCCCGTTACGTGATCGAACGCTTCGTTGACATGAAGGAATTCTCGAGTCGCACGCGGTATCCATGGTTCGCGGGTATCTTGCCTCAGCTATTAAAGAAGTACTTTGCTGAACAATATGAGCATGTCGAAGTGGACCGTCAATTGGTGATGTTACACGCCGTGCCGGAAGTACTGGCGAAAAATAAAGATCTGGCTGAATGTTTTCAGGAACACTGGAATCGACTAGTGAGTCCAGGGAATATCCACTTTACTCAGTGTGGTGACGGACGCGAGTTTCTATTGGACGCGGCAGAGAAAGGCCTGCTGGCCAGCGAACAAATCACAACCAAAGAGTTTTTTAGGTAAACGGAAAGACGTTTAACCAATTAACCATTTAGCCAATTGACCAGTTTACATTTAGACAATTAAACAGTTAGACAATTGTCAATTTATACAATTGGCGTAGATTTGTGTTTCGACTAGGTCGGGTGTGATGATTCAGTCGTGATCTTTGAGAAGTAATCTAAATTTGCTTCGGCGAACTGCGCCGCCTACGCAGAGAGTGTTTGGACCACGGGCCCGACTTCGTCCTGCGGACTACGACGGGTAAACTCCTTTTGCATTTAATCACTTAGCCAGTTAAACAATTGTCAATTGATACAATTGGGCTCAAGCGTTAATCCATTAACGAGCGATGGCTAAATGTAAAAGGAGCTTGTCCGATCCACCTTCGCCTTTCAGGCTTCGGCGGATAAACCCTGTCCTCAGTTACCGAGTTCGTGCTTTAGATTCAGGGAGCTCGTCCGTCGTAGTCCGAAGGACGAAGTCGGATCAATGGGGCCTCCCAACAATTGCGTAGGCCGCACGGCCGAAGCAACCCTACATCTAGTCGTTTGGAAAACTATTTCGATTTGAGCGATTGCAGGTAAGCGATTAAGTCGGCGAGCAGTTCAGGAGTCAGATTGTCCACAAGGCCTTTGGGCATCATCGATCCTTCTGACTTTTTACGAACATCAATGTCTTCTTTCTTGAGGACCAGCGGCAGTCCGTTGGTTTGACGCACATTGACTTCCTCCGCGCTTTCACTGGTGATAAAACCGGTAATGACTTTGCCGTCGACTGTGATGAATGCATAAGTGTCAAAGCCCTGAGCGATCTTAGCCTCTGGCTCCAAGATCGATTCGATGAGCTCATGTTTCTTATAGCGTTTACCTATATCAACCAGGTGAGGCCCCTTAGGCACTTGCCCATTTGCCGTGGTATGACACGCGATACAGTTCTGACGTTTGAACAGCGGTTCACCTTTCTTAGGATTTCCCTTGAAGTCATTGGCTCGATAAGAGGAGATATCGAGTTCGAGATTGGCGATTAGGTCAGGATTGTTAGGATCGGCTTTAGCAATCTTAATCGGTGCCATTTCAGCTCGCTTATTGGCATCTGCGACCAAGTCTTGTAGGCCATCAATTTCGACCTTGTGTTTGGCGAGTTGCGCGCCGGCGTTGGCTTGACCTGCGTCGTTTAATTCAGGGACAACCGTCTTGAGAACCTTGGCGATCGACTCGCTTTGCTCCCACGTCTGCCGATCATAATACGGGCCGGTTAGATCGGGGCGAGTGCCCCACCAGCCACCTTCGTAATCCGCTTCGCGGTGGTATAGACGGATAAGAGTCGTAATCGTTTCTTGGCGAATTGCTTCGGTTTTGGTGGTGCTAAGAATCTTAATCAGACCATCCACGGCTTTTTTATTGTGTAGGTATTTCAGAGCCCAAAAAGCTCCCGCTGAATAAGGTCCCTCTATAGCCTCAAGACATGCTTCGGTCGCCTGACAGTTTTCCAATGCTCGTACGGCCAAGTGGGATAGAACTCGGCCAGGATCGGCCTGCTTGTATAAAGGTTCGCCTATCGGTAGCGGGTAGTTTTCATCCCGGAGCGTATGAGGAATGATCGCCTCTCCGGCTGCCGGATTTCCAATTCGCCCCAAACAAATAAGTGCCTGAGCACGAACACGCGGATTACTGTCATTGAGTGCATCAATAAACGGATCGAGACTAAGGTCGACAAGTTTATGATCGCGATCGGTGAGTGCACGTAAAGCGTGCTCGCGAACGTCAGCGATTTTCGCCAGAGCCAGAAGAATGTCTCTGGCCTCTAATTCTGCGATTTGACTTAGGGTATAGATTGCAGCGACGCGTCCATGTAACGGCAGTTTCGAGTCTGCCGCCTGGTTTGCCAGAGCAGAAACTCGGGCTTCCGTTGGGCCTCGACGTAATAACTCACGTTGTGCATGAATCTGATACACGTGACTTGGTGAATTCAGATGAGCTAGTAGCTGCTCGTCGGATTGTTCGGGCATGATGGGAAACGGTTTGGGAACAAATCCGGTGGGAGTGATCATCGCAACAAAACCCACGTCTTCGCCGCTGTAAGCAAATTTCCCGTTTTTCCAACTGGCAACCACCATGCGACCACTCCCATCTACGTCCATGTCCGTTGGTCGAGGGATCTTCAGAAAGACTTCCTGATGTGTGTCAAAGGTAACTCCATTGGC
>CALKCC010000346.1 GCA_938082855.1 uncultured Pirellulaceae bacterium
ATGATCTGACCTCGAGCGGGCACTAGGATATCTGGGTCTAGTTGTTTCACTTTCTCAATGCTGTTTAGTAACGCTGCAAACCGGCCGCCATATCCGTGATAGCCGCGAATATTTGCCGATTCAATGGCATCCTGATAGCTATAGATATCCAGAATCTTCCCCATTCCCGCGATCAAATCGCCGGTAAACACAATCCGTTGTCCACCTAATTCAGTCACATAAGAAATGCTCCCTCGCGTAAACCCCGGAGTTTCTAACGCTGTGAGCTTCACTCCTCCCAGATCCAGGACATCACCTTCAGATACCCATTTAGACACCTTCAATCCCTTAGCAAGGATTTTGGTGGATTGCTGGGCATAATCATGGAAACGTCCCTGCTGAAATGCCTCCCAAAACTGCTCTGGCGATTCGATTAACTCTCGCTCTGCAGCTGGAGCAATCACCTTCGCGCCCTGAGCGATTAAACCTTCTGCTGCCCAAACCACATCCCTGCGATGATGCGCCAGCAGTACCCAATCGATGTCCTCCAGTTGATTGTCAGCCCCACCATAAATAACAGCCGATTCGCTGTCTCCGCGAATCACGACACTATTAACAGGCCCGGTTGAAATCTCCATCCGACTGAGTCGTTTGGCTGCTAGAGCCTGACCGTTCAGACAAATAGCCAACAGGATCATACACGCGATAAATCGAAGAGAATGAAAGAAAGGCTGAGTTCGATTCATTAGAGGCATCCTTCATTGCGAAAGAGAGTGACAACACCCTCCGAACACTTTTCTTACAAACTGGGTAGCTATGTGTTGAGGTATCTGTCGTGAATTCTACACAATTATCTCAGTCATCGTGCCAAATTCAAATCAGCGTCAATAGCGATGGCGCAGTCGACTCCAGTATCAATACCAGAATAAATGACAGTATCAGTGCACCACTTACCAGAATGCTGAGTTCGGTCAGCAAAAGACAATTGACCCTAAGTCGCGAGCACCCAAGACACTGCATGGTTAACAGGTTTTGCTTCCTAAGTTGCAATGCCTGTACGATGGACGTGACGACCATGACAACTGCAGTTACCGCAAGAATAGCAAACACGACGTTGAGAACATGTCTGACCTGAAACACATAATCCATCAGTTTCTGAAATTCTTCCGAAGGAACGAGCACCTGCAAGTTTCGGTCGCCAATGTACTTGGCTTGTAACAATGCACTAGCCTCATTGTGCATCGGCCAAATTGCTATCGAGGAAATTCGATAATCATCCTGATCGCCATGAAAGTGAACTTTGTTACGATTTCCCGCTGTTAAACTCGTCTGAGTAGAAGACGGAATGTGAATTCCATCAACTCCCTTTAAGAACGAATTGCGATCGACCGCGGAACCAACATCTGCCTCGTCGTGTAGATGGCCATAACCATCAAGCACCCAGGCTGTTTCGAGCGATATGAACACCGCGAAATCATCGGGGGAATCGGCTTCCTCTAGCACCCCCACGATCTCCAATTCATAGGGCAACATATCTCCCAACCCGAATGGATTTGCCAGGTCGGTCTTGAGGCTGGTCGCCTCTGGTAACGCTTCAGCAATTCCTGCACCGATGACACAAGTGCCAAGTGCAGCAAATGTCTGGCCGGACTTCAGAACCAGAGACTGAGCCGTCAAATAAGTACTTGTCGTACCAACCACAGGCCACTCCCCCTGATTAGTCGAGTGAACAAGGTGTAACGGTGTCGCAACTAATTCCTCATTTCGGTCGATCGAATGGAATTCACCATAGGTTAGAGTTTGCTGTAGCTCGCCTACATAAAATTGTGACTTAAGCACTAAATCAAATCGGTCACCTCGTGCCCCTAAGAGCAGTGGAGGGCTTTCGCTTCGTGAAGCCAATTCCCTTTCGTACTCTTGGGTAACACGACTGGTCGCGATAGGCAGCGTGACCGATAGACTAACAATGACTATCAGTGTCACAGCCAGCTTCCATTGCGATCGCAGATAAGCCACAGCTAGTCGAATTATGGAGGACATAGATTCCCCTCCACATTTATCTCGGCAAACGGTAGTACTTGTGAGAATCCCTTCACGCCGTCTAGATTATGAGTCACTGCTACGATCGTAGCGTTCATATCTGCAGCATATTCGAACAGCAACTCCCACACTCCCTCAGCATTGTCATGATCCAGATTAGCTGTAGGTTCGTCTGCAAGGATCAAAGTTGGCTCGCCAAGAATCGCTCGACACACCGCTACCCGCTGCTGTTCGCCTCGAGACAGTTGAGTAACACGACGGCCGCCGTGCGTACTGAGCCCAATTCGTTCGATTAAGTCATCACATCGTTGGTTAATCTCAGCAGTCACGGGCCGTGATGACAACGTAAACGGAAGCATAATGTTGTCCTTGAGGCTCAAGTATTCAATCAACCTGAAATCTTGAAACACAAATCCTAACGTCTCGTTTCTATACCTGCGCAATTCTGCTTCAGATTTTTCACCGAGTGACTCGCCAGCCACACAGATTTGCGACGACGAGGGCAAATCCAAGGGAATAATTCCTGCCAACAGGTTAAGTAATGTAGTTTTCCCGCACCCGCTTGCGCCAGTAATCGCTGTATGTTGTCCCTCTGCGATTTCTAGATGAGGAATCTCTAGATAGAAGGAACTCTCGGCATATCGGAATTTCAGATTGCGAATTTCTAGCATTCCGTGATTTTATCTACCAAAATGCCGCTAGCAAACTTACTGGTCACCAATAGTACGCAAATGCCTAAGTTTTTAATAAAATGAGAGTTTAATGAGAGCACAGAACACTCCTATGTCCCTTTGTCAGGTTTTCGTGTCATGACCGCACGTCGCTACGCTTTACTCTTTGCATGCTCGACATTCCTCGTTCCACCTGCCTTTGTCGCTGCTCAGGAAATCGACTTCAATCGAGATGTCCGACCGATTCTTTCAAACAACTGTTTTCAGTGTCACGGTCCGGACGCTGCCGCCCGCCAGGCCGATCTGCGACTCGATACAGCCGAAGGCATTTCTGAACAACGGGATCCACCGCTGCTAATTAAAGGAGATGCGACCACTGGGGAATTCTTGCACCGGATTACCACCACCGATGCTGACTTGAAGATGCCCCCATCTGATTCGAATCGGGAGTTAACTCCTCAACAAATCGATATTCTTAAACGTTGGATTGCTAGCGGAGCTGAATATTCCGTGCATTGGTCTTTTGCTAAGCCAATCAAAGCAGCACCTCCTCAAGTCGCCCCGCAGAACATCGTCCACAATGAGATCGACCAATTCATTCAAGCCCGACTTCATGAACAGGGGTACGAGCCCTCACCACCGGCTGACAAACGCACTTTGATTCGCCGAGTGACCTTTGATCTTACAGGACTTCCACCCACGACAGAGGAAGTGGAGGCGTTTCTACAAGACGACTCAAAAAATGCCTACGAAAAAGTCGTTCGACGATTACTCAAGTCCACCCGATACGGAGAACACATGGCATGGGCGTGGCTCGAGGCGGCTCGTTATAGCGACACCAATGGCTATCAGGGAGACCGTACACGCAGCAGCTATTTTTGGCGAACGTGGGTCATTGAAGCATTTAACAACAACAAGCCGTTCGACGATTTTTCAGTCGAACAGATTGCTGGGGACCTTCTTGAATCACCTACCACCCAGCAATTGATTGCCACTGGATTTAATCGCAACCATCCGCTTAACGGAGAGGGCGGTCGAATTGCAGAAGAGAATCGAGTGGAATATGTGTTCGACCGGACAGAAACGACGAGTACTGTTTGGATGGGACTCACCGTCGGATGTGCGCGGTGTCACGACCACAAATACGACCCCATCAGTCAACGCGAATACTATGAAATGTATGCCTACTTTAACAGCATCGAGGAATCAGGCCGAGTGGATGCTGGGGGCAACGCCAATCCTGTCATCAAGGTCCCCACGCTGGAACAGCGGGACCGAGTCGCTGAACTTGAGCAGGGACTTCGTGATCAAACCCTAATCCGTACTCGGCCACTCGAGGGATTAACTGAGTCTCGTTCAGCCTGGATCTCGCAATGGAAAACGGCATTGGCAGAGGACACATCTCAATATTGGAATGTGCTCCAACCGGAATCCGTTACCTCGAAAGAAGGAGCGACGACTCATGTTGAACCTCGTGGAACAGTCGTTATCAGCGGGAAGTTTCCTGACTACGACGATTACACCGTTACTTTACCAGTATCCGAAGGAACGCTCAGTGCCATTCGCCTGTCCGCGTTAACCAACGACTCACTACAGTACAAGGGACCCGGCCGTAGTGCCAACTTTGTTCTCACTGGAGTCGAACTTTCTCTTAAGACAGGGGACGCCGAACCTGTTCCAGTAAAACTAAGTGGTGCGAAGGCTGACTTTACACAGAATGGGTTTAATGTTGCCGAGGCACTCGCCCCGGAATCTAAAGGTGGATGGGCGGTTTGGGACGGCGAAACGAAAACAGCCGTCGACCGACAAGCTATTTTCACGTTAGCAGAATCACTCGAAGTCCCCCCCGACTCCAAATTGATCCTGTCGTTGCAGCACCGTTCGGAACATGCCAAACACATACTCGGCGCATTTTCCATTGCCACGACCGGCTCACCGGAACCAACCCTGGAAGCAAAGACACTTCCACCAAGTGATGTAACAGCGATTTTGAGCACACAGGAATCTGACTGGAATGAAGCTCAAGCAACTACCGTCGCAGAATACCATCGCGATTCAACCATCGAGTCCATACAAGCGGTGGCCAAGGAACGATTATTTTCAAGTGAGCACGATCGGTTACGAGAGAAGTTTCAAGACACGATGGTCATGCGAGACCGTGCCACTCCGCGAGACACCAAAATCCTAGTCATCGGAAGATACGATAGCCCGCTCAACGATGAAAAACTAACGCCAGATATTATCTCCAGCGTGGCTCCAATGCCAGAAGACGCAGCGAAGAACCGGCTTGGTTTGGCAAACTGGATTATTTCTGATGACAACCCGCTCACCAGTCGTGTTACCGTCAATCGGTTCTGGCAACAGTTCTTCGGAACAGGCCTCGTCAAGACGACCGAGGACTTCGGTTCTCAGGGTGAGTTGCCAAGTCACCCTCAATTGTTGGATTGGCTAGCTGTTGATTTCCAAGAGCACAACTGGGATGTGAAGCGTCTGGTTTATCAGCTTGTGACGAGTGCCACGTATCGTCAAAGCTCCGCCATCCGCCCGGTGTTACAGGAAGCCGACCCTTACAATCGTTTACTGGGACGCGCCCCTCGGTTCCGAATGGCGGCCCATACGATTCGAGATAACGCTCTCGCAGTATCTGGCTTACTGGTCGAAAAACTTGGCGGTCCTTCCGTCAAACCATATCAACCACCGGGGTTATGGGCCGACTTCAGTTTCGGAAAAATTAAATACACAGAGGATTCCGGTGATGCACTCTACCGCCGTAGTCTCTATACCTTTTGGAGAAGATCTCTATCGCCTCCGAACATGTTCGATGAAGCCAATCGGCAAACCTGTGCGGTGCGCACAAGACGAACCAACACACCTCTACACGCTCTGACTTTATTAAATGACAAAACCTATGTAGAAGCCGCGCGAGCGTTTGCTCAGAAACTCATCCTCGAATCCAAAGATGAAACGGCCCGTTACAACAATGCCTTTTTGCAGGCACTCTCACGACCGCCAACGGATGAGGAAATTGCTTTGATGCAGAACATCGTGGCTGTGTCGACCGCACACTATCAAGACAAACCAGAAGAGGCGGCCGAATTACTCAGCGTGGGTTCCAGTAAGCCCGACCCTACCATAGATACTGTTGAATTATCGGCGTACACCAATCTCGCTAATATCATCTTCAATACAGACGAATTCATAACCAAAGAATAACTTCGATATGAATCCAATTGATCAACACAATCAGACTATCACTCGTCGGCATTTCTTCGGGAAAAGTAGCGCTGGAATCGGTACCGCAGCCTTAGCTAACCTGCTCAATGAAGGAGCTTCGGGCGAAGAGTTACCGGGTATTTCTCACTTTGCCCCTAAGGCCAAACGTGTTATTTACCTTTTCCAAAACGGAGCGCCAACTCACGTCGATCTATTTGATCATAAGCCTGACATGCAGCAGTACCGTGGAAGCGATCTGCCCGATTCCATCCAAAAGGGCCAACGGCTTACCACGATGACTCAGGGGAAGGCACGCAAAGTACTGCCTACGCCGTGGAAATTTCGTCCCTACGGAGAATGTGGTACCTATATGTCAGAGCTTGTTCCGCATATGGGCTCCATCGCTGATGACATTTGCCTGGTGCGGTCAATGTATTCTGAAGCAATCAATCATGCACCTGCAATCACATTCCTCCTGACAGGATCTGAAATGCCTGGGCGTCCGAGCATGGGAGCGTGGCTCTCCTAC
>CALKCC010000347.1 GCA_938082855.1 uncultured Pirellulaceae bacterium
CTGTCAGCAGGCTTTTTTTCTGCCATATTGCCCACCATTTAACGCTTAAAGAACTAAATGGCATTCAGGCATGGCCAAGCTACTGAGCGTCTTTGGCCTGAAAAAACTGTTGATACAAGTGTTCTGCCAATAATCGATTGACCATTTCGTTAGCGTGGCCGTCGAGTGCATTGACTGTAATTTCATTTGATTCATAGCCTGCAAGCAACTCGGCCATATCCACAACATCGACATCTCTGGCCCTAAAAAAACGAACTACCTTTTCGGACATCTTGCGCGTACCCTCGATGTCTTTTAGATTCGGGTAAACCACGACAACCAATTTTCGGTCAGCAGGAATCTCTTCAACCGTGGTTAACTCGGCTCGCTGTCGCAAGTCTGCCACTCGCTGCAATTGCTGCTGATGATGATCCCATGATTCCTGAGTCTCGTAACATCTAGTCAGGTAGGACAGATATTGTTCACCCAGCTGCTGGGCGTAGATTGCCCGAAATACTCCCCAATAGAAGAAGTTCGCCACATGGTAATTGTCGACGACCGGCTTGAGCAGCCGAGGTGCTCCAAAATGAATGGAAGGACGAGTCAGTCCAGTGGCGATGCCAGCATCATCGATGTCATTAATGTAATACTGCCAAATGATGACACCTTCTCGGTCTTCTCTCAAATTGGACCATTCGGAATACACTTCCAACTGCTTTTCTGTCCCCCAGCCCCCTTTGGCTAATAACATCAAGTCCCAATCCCCATTGAGATGGCCCTCCAGCAAATTGGCATAACGGTCTCGATGATCATCAATACCGTGTCCAGCTGTAAAACTATCTCCGACTACGTAAAGCGTCGGCTTGTCCTCTATAACAGGCTCGGCATCCCGTAAGCCAAATGAGTTTTTAGGGTGATCACCATACTGTTTAATCCAATTACGGTGCATTAAGGTCTGCCCGAACCCATCAGAGACTGCAACCGAGTGCATGAAGTAGTATTCCAAGGCTCCGAACAAATACAGAGACGAACCTATTAGCAGACTTAGTTTGAGAAGAATTGCTCGAAGGCGGCTTTCGGACACCCACAATACCCGAAAAAGCCACCAGGCTAGGGCGGGGTAAAGTACTAATAGGCCTACGAGTATCTGATGAGGAGTCATACGAATTAGTTTAGCTGGCCTGCGATCAGCTTTTGCAGATGCTAGGTAAAATAAGCGATTTGGTTATTGCCGACACAAAAAAAGCGGCGTTCTTTCGAGGAACGCCGCTTTTCAATGTTATGTACCTAAGCTTAGGAGCTAGGCAATGGTTATGCACCAGGTTGGCCAACCATGTCTTTCAGACCTTTCAAAGGACGAATTTTAACAACGTTCTTTGCTGGCTGAGCTTTGAAGATAGTAGGCTCACCAGTGAATGGGTTGGTACCAGGTCGTTCAGGCTTTGCTTCTTTATGCTGAACAACGATCTTGCAAAGACCTGGGATTGTGAATGGGGTTTCACCATCGCTGATTGTGTCACCGATCATTCCTGCAAGTGCGTCTAACACTGCAGTTACTTCTTTCTTACTGACACCGGACGATTCAGCAACAGTATTCAATACCTGAGTTTTGGTTGGGGCCTTAGCCATGTATCTGTCCTCCTTGAAAGGAAATACGATGAAATTGAGTCGTGTGACGACGTGTTTTCTATCTGTTGAATTTTTCAACCTGCGGATAATTAGGCCGGTTTTGCACGATAAATGCAATAGTAAAGGCAATAAAACCTAAAAAACTAATCCAGCCTCTCCCTTAATGGTCTTGTCGGACAACAACACCGTTCTTCTTCGCTGTTCATTCGAAAACACCCTCAAATACCGACGAGATTCCTATAAAAATAGCCTCTAAAGCCCCAAATCACTCATTGGTTGAGTGCACCGTTAGCTTGTGAGAGCGTTCGATTTTCAAAGAAAGCCAATCCATCGAGTGGGTGTCACTTATCTAATAAAACACTATAAATACAGTGTTTTAATCGCATTCACCGACATTGAGCATGCTCGCTGATGAGCAAGTAATGGGTAGCCGCATCCCGAATTCCTCCCTTCCAGATGGACGAATACGAGATTTTTAAGTTGAAAATGCGTACAATGACGTATCTCCGCCACTATTCGGAGGAAACCGTCCCACTGAGAGTCTGGATTCGTTGAAATCAGGTACTTGTTGAGGGATTTGATTTTTTTAAAAAAACTTCTATTTCCAAGGTTTTCAGGATGAAAAAACCTTCAAATTCAAGCTTTCTACCTGCACTAGGTAACCTAAACGAAGCTAAGTCGATGCACCGACTTCTACTAGTCGTGCTGACGGTATTAGCCTGCGGTTATTCAAATTCCTTGGAATTGTCAGCTCAGGAACCCACCACCAATGTCTTTTTGCCTGCACCTCGTGTCGTAAAACAACATCTGAGTCGCGCCAAACGTGCTATAGAGGAAGAGCAATTTGGAGATGCGGTCTCCCATCTGGGTACCATCCTTACCCATTCCTTTGAGCAAGAGGCCGCTCCAAATGCAGATCCCAACGCCAACGAAGAAAGCAACGATGAAAATCAGGACTATTTTGTAGAATTGGAAGAGTCCCCAGGTACCTTTGTAAGCCTGAAAGGGGAAGCTCAACGACTCCTAGGCTCTCTACCTCCTCAGGCATTGGAGATTTACGAGCTTCAATACGGGACGGAAGCCAAGCAAATCCTCAATGCTTCCCTATCTTCAGGGAATATCTCTGGACTGACAGAAGTCACTCGAAAGTATTTCCACACTGAATCTGGGTATGAATCCGCCATCTTGCTTGCCTATCGTGATCTAGACAACGGACACCCACTAGCGGCAGCTCTTAATTTTCAACGAGTACACAACACGCCCGGGGCTCGCAAAAAATACGATCCAGAACTCTCACTTGTATTAGCCACCTGTTGGCTCCACGCTCAGCTTCCTAATAAAGCTTCGGAGACCCTATTGGAGCTAAAGAATGGGCTACCAGGTGCCACCTTTGAAATTGGTGGTGAGCGACGTGAGATATTCAACTCTGAGGAAAACCCAATTGATTGGCTAAATCGACTGGCAGGCAAAGGTGAAGTCCTTTCAATCCATGACAACATCGAATGGGTTTTATTCCGCGGTTCACCGGACCGAAATGCTATCAGTCAGGGCGGCGTTCCTTTGCCGTCAATTCGCTGGAAAGTTCCAACCGGCGCTGATCGGATCGACGAAGGCCATTTAAAGTCGCTCATTCAATCTCAACAGTTACAGCAACGACATGCTATCTCGTCGGTTCAGCCCTTGGTTGTAGGAAACACCGTTATAACGCGTAGTCCATCACGTGTAATCGCGATCGACTTTGAAACGGGGAAACGACAATGGGAATTCCCGTGGTTTGAAACGGAAGATGAAGACAGTTTGCTGGAGACCTCCACACAGAATGTAGGAACTGCGGATGTCAGCCGAAAGAACGAGCTACGTCAGCGATTGATGCAGGACCATGCCTTTGGACAGGTATGCAGTGATGGAAAACAGGTGTTTGCCCTATGGGATCTGGAAATCGTCAAGCAAACCAATAGCCGGAGTTTTGTTTTTAACCCAGGTTCGTCCAACGCGGGTGGACCAAGATCGACGAACAAACTCATTTCGCTAGATATCGAAAGCGAAGGGAGCTTGAATTGGATTGTGGGTGGGGAAACAGGCGAAGATTCTGCAGACTTAGCCGGCGTTTTCTTTCTAGGTCCTCCGTTACCGCTCTACGAAAAACTCTATGTGATTGGCGAAAAGAACGGTGAAATTCGACTTCTAGTCCTTGATGCAATGACCGGTCAGCTCGAATGGCAGCAGCAACTTGCCCATGTAGACAACCGCAAGATCACGCTGGATTCCAATCGACGACTCTCGAGTGCTTCGCCGTCATTTGCCGACGGAGTGCTGGTTTGCCCAACTTCGGCTGGGGCACTTGTGGCAGTTGACATCTCATCCAGAACTCTGCTTTGGGGGTACACTTACGCGAATCGCAATCTCACACAGGCTCGGCAATTTAATGGCATTCCCTATAACAACGGCAGTGGAAAGAAGCAGGAATGGATCGATTCGACCATTACGATCGCCAACGGGACCGTTGTGGCGACGCCTACTGAAAACAGTAACCTCATCTGTCTTGACTTACTGACTGGCAAACCTCGTTGGAAGCCCGTACCGAGAACCGGAGACTTATACGTCGGATGTGTGGTCGACAATCTAGCCTTAATCGTCGGTCAATCCAAGATTTCGTCCATTTCAGTGGAAACGGGAGAGTCTGTTTGGGAAGAAGATGTGGTTTTAGAACGAGGAGTGGTAAACGGGCGAGGATTCAGATCGGAAGACACCTACTTTATCCCCACGTCAAACAAGCAACTCATTCAGATCGAAATCAACTCTGGCAAGACGCTCAAGACTATTGAACTCAATGAACCTTTCGGAAACTTGGTTTGCTTTCAGGAACAGGTAATATCTCAAACACCGGATGCGATTTCGGTGTACTACCAACTTGAACCTCTTAAAAAACAAGTGGCTCAGCGACTTGAAGCAGATGCTGACGACATCTGGGCCTTATCCCGCCAATCTGAACTCAAGCTTCAGGAAGGTGACTACGACGGTGCACTCTTAACGCTCCGACGTTCCGTCGAACTCGCTCCCAATGATCTATCCATTGGGCAATTACTCATCCGTACCATGCTGCGGTTACTCCAGCAGGACTATGCAAGCTACCAGAATCTGATTGCTGAACTGGAAGATATGCCACTGACGAGGCAGCAGGTGGACAACCTACTGCAAACGAAAGCATTGGGGCAACGAACCAATGGAGAACTGATCGCTGCGTTTGATACGTATTTGCAACTGATCGACCATACTCGTCAATCGGAAGAAGCCGGTGCGAATGTCAACGAAGTCCTGAAGCTAACTTTACAGGGAGTACATGTTCGTACCGACCGTTGGGTTCAAGGTCAACTGCGTTCGCTACTAGCAGCCAGTAACGATCAACAGCGATCGGAAATTGAAACTCGCATTTCCAAGTATCTCGATGAAGCCATTCAGGATCAGGATGTCAATCGGCTCCGCGACTTCACACGCTTCTTCGGCACGCATACGCTGGCGGACACTGCGAGAATCGAACTAGCCAGTACCTTAGTGGATTCAGAATCCAGTTTTATTCAGGAAACCGTGGAAGCCGAATTATTGCTAGTGTCACTTCAACTCGAATCCGCGGATGAGAACATTCAACGTCGCTGTCATGTGGAGCTGGCAAAACTATATGAAAATGTCGAGCGTTATTCTGAATCACATGATTATTACATGGAGCTTCAGACACGCTGGGCTGATGTCCCAGTAGATGGGGGAATGACCGGGAGTGAATTTGCAGCCAACCGGCTAAATGCAGAACACTTCCAAGACATCACCAGTTCAACGAGCGCATGGCCTCACGGTTTTACAAGTGTTGAAAAGACGACCGATACCGAAGGGCAATTCCCAAGCTACCAACGAATTTACAACATTCCGATCAAAGAGATCCGAGGTCCATGGCCCACGGGGTATTCGGTTGGCTACGACCAGCAGAAGAATGCGATCGCCATTCGTGCGGCCAACGGAAACATCGTTCAAGAAATCTCACTCAACACCGGACGTCAAGTCTTTGGAACGCAGTACACCGTAGCCTATGCAAAAATCTACGGTCATTACATGTTTACCTTTATCGGTCGCGAAGTTCTGGCGATTGACTTGCTAAACGAAAGCAATGACCCTAACGAAGCAATTCTATGGCGTAAGCCAATTCTACCGGTAAACACCAACAGCTCGGTTTCCATTCCACTACGTTCGCGAGTGACAACCACCCCTTGGGGGACTCGTCGTTATAACGCTGTTGATGCCAGTGGTAACAAGCTGGGGCTATCCGGTGCCATCAACCTCAACGGGATTGTCTACCAACAACAGGGCGACCTGAATTGTGTCGACCCGATCACTGGGGAAACAATCTGGATTCGAAACGGCATCCAAACAGGAAGCGAGATCTATACTCAGGGTAATCGCATAATCGTCATTGCTCCGAATTCGGTTGTGGCCACAGAATACAGCTTGATTGACGGGTCCGAAGTACAACAAATCGAAGGAATTACCCGTTCTGAGCGATGGCCAATAGAAGGGTTCAAGTCGCTCGTCTATCAACTCACTGGGACGGACATCATGATCGGCCTTCAGGACGTCTCTAATGGAGAGATGATTTGGCAACAAACGTATATAACCGGGTTGCGAGGTCAAATGATGGGTTCACGCTTAGCCCTCATGCAACCGACGGGAAAATTTGAAATCCGAGATCTGCTGACTGGTGAACCCGTCGTGCAGCAAACGCTGCCCGAAGAACCTCAAATGACGAATCTGTATGTCATTCCATACGCAGATCAGTTTTTGGTCATTCCGAATCGCAGTGCCACCCTACGTGGAATTACGATTCCGTCGATCGGCATGAAAACTCACCTAATCAACGGGAACATCTACGCGTTAGATGCGAAAACCGGCGAATTTTTGTGGCAAACTCCCGCGGCAGTAGAGGGTTGGGCATTACCGATGTCGCAATCTTCTTCTTCGCCAGTGATGGCCTTCATCCGACAGCTAAATCCCACTTCGACTCAGAATCGAACCAGCGGAAGCATTCGGTCCGAAGTCTTCTGCATGGACAAGAGAGATGGCCGCATGCTGATGCCTCCTCGCGAAATCCCCGGTTACATCCGCGTGTTCAACGTCATTTCGGATCTTGAAAATAAGAAGGTGACCGTGGTGGTGGACAAGAATCACATTTTCAATTTTACTCTGACCGAACATCCAACCTGGCCTGCCGCTCCTGTGCGGATGCATGTTCAGGCAGCTGGGAGTGCTGCAGGATCTGCAAACGCATTTGCCAAAGGGTTGTTTGAAGCATTTGGACAGGTGGGCAAAGCGGTTGAGCAGCAAAATCAGGCCAAGGAAATCCAAAGAGAAGCGGCACCGCAAGAAGAGAAAAAAGAACCCGCTCCAGAAGATAAAAAGCCGGATCCAAAGCCAAATCCCAAACCGGAAGAAGCACCGGAAAAGCCAAAGCCGTAGTCGTTCGCCAGGAACATTTTTCGTGATGTGTCCTGAGTGGACTGCGCCGGCCGCCTATCTAAAACCTACAGCATACCCAATTTGCTTTCTGTCAATTCCGCCGGCAGGAAACGAATCTGAATTCCACTTGAGAATTGATAATTATCGTGCTGGGTATAGCGCATTTAAGAGTGAAAAAGATTATCTTAAAGAGTCTCTTTCTAGGACTTGGTCCATTGCAAGAGAACCTAGAAGCTTAACCTGCCGAACAACGATTCGGTGGGCACTTATCAATCAACTGGAAGGATACCGGAAACCATGGCCAGCGATGGAACCGATTCGCCCCCACTAGTGGACTCAAACGCCGTCAAACAACTTGCCGACGCACGTGAGAAAATCACCAACCAGCTGTCTCGAATTATCATTGGGCAGCAGGACGTCATCGAAGAGATCCTGATTTCGATTTTTAGTAAAGGACACTGTTTACTCGAAGGTGTCCCGGGGCTGGCCAAGACTTTACTCGTCAGCACGTTGGCTAAGACTTTGAACCTGTCTTTCAATCGAATCCAATTCACGCCGGACCTGATGCCTGCCGACATCACGGGAACTGAGATTCTTGAAGAGAACAAGACAACCGGCGCGCGTGAACGTCGATTCATGGAAGGTCCGATCTTCAGTAACATGATCCTCGCGGACGAAATCAACCGTACGCCTCCCAAAACACAGGCTGCGTTGCTCGAAGCCATGCAGGAAAAGCAAGTCACGGTTGGCCGGGTTCGCCATCCTCTCTCCGACCCGTTCTTTGTTCTAGCAACTCAGAACCCGATCGAGCAGGAAGGTACTTACCCCTTACCGGAAGCACAACAAGACCGCTTCATGTTTAAGATCTTCGTGGACTACCCAACTTTCGACGAGGAATTTGAGGTTGCTCGGCAAACCACTACAGCGACCACTAACGAGGTTGAAACTGTTTTAACCGCCGAGGAAATAGTCGCGTTGCAACAAGTCGTTCGAGAAGTCCCTGTGAGTGACCACGTCATTCGCTATGCATTATCGCTCGTTCGCCAAACCAGAATTGGACATCCCGGGATTCCCGAGTTTGTCTCTGAAAGTATCGCCTGGGGCGCTGGACCTCGTGCCGTTCAATTCCTCATCTTAGGTGGTAAAGCCCGAGCCTTGTTACATGGAAGAACTCATGTATCCACCGAAGACATTCAGGCACTGGCCAAACCAGTCTTGCGTCACCGAATCGTCGTAAACTTCGCAGCCGAAAGTGACGGTGTTACCTCAGATGACGTCATTGAACAATTAGTCGAAGTCACCCCAAGCAAGGAAGATGAACTGACAAACGATGCCCGATTCCAAAAGATTTTTGCATCCTGAGGCAATCAAGCGGATTGCCAGGCTGGATCTTCGGGCACGACACATCGTCGAGGGTTTTCTCTCCGGAATGCATCGGAGTCCTTATTTCGGCCAATCAGTGGAATTCTTACAGCACCGTGAATACGTGCCGGGGGACGATCTGCGCCATGTCGACTGGAAAGTCTGGGCTCGACAGGACCGTTTGTATGTAAAGCAATTTGAAGAAGATACCAACCTGCGATGCACCATGGTCGTGGATGTCTCTAAAAGCATGCAATACGGCAATGGTGACCTGAATAAATATGAATATGCGGCTACGATTGCTTCAAGCCTGTCCTATCTGGTTCTGCAACAACAAGATGCTGTTGGCTGTATCACCTTCGATGAAAAGGTGCGTATGCGGATTCCGATCCGCAGTAAACGCAATCACATTCATTCGATCATCGAAAGCCTCAATGTAGAAACCCCCAAAGACAAAACCGACGTCTACGAAGTTTTACGAGCCATCACGGAAACCGTCCCCAGGCGGGGTATGATCGTGCTCGTTTCCGACTTACTCGGAGACGTTGACGGGATCATGAAAGGTTTGAAACTGTTACGTCAACGAGGGCATGACGTACTCGTATTTCATGTCATGGACGACGATGAAATTGACTTTGAATTCAATGGTCCCATGCGATTCGACGGTTTGGAAAGCGAAGACTTCCTCAACTGTAATCCACGAGCACTCCGGGAAGGATATCTCGAAGCACTCCATCAGTTTCTGGATAACGTCCGTCGTCAATGTGCACAAAACGTCGTCGACTATGCTCTGATCCGCACCAGCGATCCACTCGACGCTGTACTCGCCAAATACCTATCTAGCAGGATGAGCGTCCGCCACTAGGCAACCAATACCCAATGAACTTCACCTATCAAGCATTAACGTGGGGCTTTTTACTCGCCCTGTTGCCTTTGTTGATCCACCTGATCAACATGATGCGTCATAAACGCGTCGAATGGGCGGCGATGGAGTTTTTGCTGGCTAGTTATAAGAAACACCGCCGTTGGGTATGGCTCAAACAGCTCTTACTGTTGCTACTAAGAGTATTCATTATTGGGCTCATTGTAGCGATGCTCGCCCAATGGGATCCGGGCAAAAGCTGGCTGACACGTTTTGGCGGCAAAGAAACTCATCACTTCCTACTATTGGATGACAGTTACTCGATGGGTGAGTTGGCCAATGGCAACACCGCTTTCGATCGAGCATTAACGATCGTTGGGCGTATTAGTTCTCAGGCCAGCGAACGCAGTAATCAGCGATTCACGCTTCTACGATTTTCGAAAGCCAGCGGAGCTACGGCTCTGGTTGAAGAAATCGCTGACGTCACCATGGACAATGTCGCCGATTTTTCCGGTGCCTTTGTCGACTCCGATTTCCCTGAGCGATTATCCGATCGCCAAAAGGACATGATCCTGACTCAGGCGGACAATGGTCCTTTGCCCGCCTTGCAATTATTACAGACCTTGGTTGCAAGAAACCCTGACCAACATCGCAACGTCTATCTGATTTCAGATTTCCGGCAAAACGACTGGGAAAACCCTGCTGAAATCAAAGAAGCTCTGGCGAATCTCAGCAGTCAAAGTGAAGAAATTCATTTGGTCGATTGCGTAGAAAATGGCAATTCAAATTTAGCGATTACAGAGCTCGTCCCAGCCGACGACACTCGTGCTGCAGGCGTGCCTCTGTTCATGCACTTGCGGGTTAAGAATTACGGCTCCGAACCAGCAACGAACGTTCAGGTAAAAATGCGTTCTATTTTCCATGCCAAAGGAACAGTTCAGGCAGCCGAACCTGCTGAGGTACTTGGGCAAATCGAAGAACTCCCCGTCGTCGTGTTTGACAACATTGAGCCAGGCGTTACCGCGACCAAACGTGTCCAGGTATTCTTCCCAGAAGCCGGCAAACATGTGGTGGACGCCGAGTTACCAGAAGATTCCATCCTGGCTGACAATTCCCGTTATACCGTGCTCGATTTCCCCGAAGGGGACCACGTCCTGCTCGTAGATGGAACGCCGGACCAACGCAATCAATACTTCATCAATAGTGTGTTTCGCCCCAGCCAGTTAACCAACACCGGAATCATTCCTGATGTCCAGCCTGTAGAATTCCTCCGAGACACGCCAGCCGAATCGCTTTCAAAATACAGCGCCATCTATCTGATGGATATTGGTCGTCTCGACCCCGACGCCATTACCAATCTCGAGCAATACGTAACCCGCGGTGGAGGCCTGGCTTGGTTTGCCGGAGATCAGGTCGATGTTAAGTTTTTCAATGATCAACTCTATCGAAGTGGACAAGGACTCATGCCGGTGGAATTTGCCGGTTCGATTATTAATGTGCCTCCACTCGATGAAGCCACTCCTCATTTGGACATCATTGACCACCCGGTATTCGACTTCTTTCTCAACGAACGAAATCCACTCATTCGCCGAGTCGCAATCGACCAGTACATGCAAGTAACGCCGCAATGGGCTCCCCCCGAAGACTCCACGGTGCGTGTCATTTGCAAACTTCATAATCAGCAACCTTTTGCTGTTGAACAGCAATTTGGCAATGGCCGAGTCGTCTGTTTCACCTCCACATTAAACCCCGAATGGAACAATTGGGGGCAGGATCCCAGTTTCGTCGTCGTTATCCTGAAACTCCATGCTCACCTGACCTCGAGCCAGCGAATTCTGGATCGTTGGCCGGTCGGCGCGGAACTGAATATCGCTCTGGATCTCCAGCAATACAATAAAACGGTTACCATATTCACACCCGGAGATGATCCGACATCCCGCGCGATAGAAAAACTGGAAGCCGTGCAGTCTGACCCACAGTCTCCTGTCATGAACGCCACGTTTGGCGGCGATGCCACACCTTCAACGACAACTACCGGGACGACCACAAGTGGCATTTACGATGTCGTCACCCAGCGAACCGACGGAGCCTTTGAAGACTCACGATATGCTCTGAACGTCAACGCCAGAGAAGGGGATACCGCCCGAATCGAAAAGGAACAACTCATAGCTTCGCTGGAACCCATTGCCGTTCAGTTATCTGACCTCGATGCATTTCAGGGCAGTGCTTCTCAAAACGTTGGTGGAACTGCCAGCTTCTGGCTCATGATGATCTTACTTGCCGGACTGATCGGGGAACAATTCCTGGCCTATCTGTTGAGCTACCACACTCCCAAAGGAGGTGTAGCAACATGATTTCCGAATTCTTACAACAGGCAGCCCAAGCTTCCCATTTCGCTCAAGTACAGCAAACACAATTCCAATTCACTCGCGTCAATTCTCTGACCGAAGCCTGGCACTGGCTTTTGCTGGTATTGATTTGTGCGGCCTTTGCAGCTTACGTCGTATGGATTTACAAACGTGACACACAGGAACTACGTAAGTCCACTTCCATCACGTTGATTGTATTACGTTGTGCCGCCCTACTTGGGATCCTCTTTTACTTCTTCAATTTGGAGCGAGTGACCGAAGAAACCATCATTAAGAACTCCCGAGTCCACGTTCTGGTGGACACCAGTCAAAGCATGGGACTTACCGACGACTCTGACGAACAACGACTCGCGCGGATTACTCAGGTCATCAATGAATTCAAACAGGGAACGACACTAGAAACACTTCGGCAACAACATGACGTCATCGTACATCGGTTTAGTGAAGAGAGCCGACCGGTGGAGATAGCGACGTTTCCTAGGATTGCACGAGTCGATTCAGGCAATGACTCTCAACTCTCCGACGCCGCTATCAGTTCCGTTCGGGATTTGGTCAAGATTGGGATTGGGTTGATCGTTGCGGCGGCAGTGGCACTTCTGTTTTACCTCACCAAAGGCCGAAAAAAGGACCAACCGGAGGCTTCATCGTGGTCTCTGCTGGCGAGTATGGTTTTCGTCCTTGCCGGAGTGATCGTCATAGCTGCTGGAAACCTGCGGCACCCGCAACTTACTTTCACCGATACGCTCGGGATTACCACACCTGATTTTTCAACTGACGACACCACAGAATCGGACTCGGTGGAATTGCCTGAAGTCGAATGGGATACAGCATTACTACCGCGAGGAAGCAAGACACGGCTCGGGGACGCCGTCCAGTTTTTAGTCAACAAAGAACGAGGCGGTCCGATCGCGGGCATTGTGGTTTATACCGACGGACGTAGTAACTCCGGTGAAGACCTGGAAGTCGCCGTACGAGCGGCTCGCACCTACAACATTCCACTTTACCCTGTGGGGATCGGGAGTGACCAGCAGTCCAAGAACATTCGCGTCGTCGACATTGAGGCCCCTGAACGGGTTTACCCTGGCGACAGCTTCAAGATCACTGGCTACGTACAGGCCTATGGAATCGACAACCGTTCAGTTCCTGTGGATTTAATCAGCCGGCCAGTCAATACGCCCGCTGACGATACTTCACAGGACAAAATCGAAGACCAACTACAACTCGACCTTGCAGAAGATGGGGAGACCCGACC
Source organism: uncultured Pirellulaceae bacterium (assembly GCA_938082855.1). Taxonomy (GTDB): domain Bacteria; phylum Planctomycetota; class Planctomycetia; order Pirellulales; family Pirellulaceae; genus UBA721. The sequence continues at coordinate 12,953 of CALKCC010000347.1, forward strand.
GGTCGAATTTGAATTGGAGCCCGATGAAAATTTCCAGGGCAAACGTGACTACGTCATTAGAGTCCAAGTGCCAGCCGATGATAAAAACGATCGTGACAATCAACGCTCTGCGACCGTCGAAATTGTCGACCGCCGCACCAAAGTCATGCTCGTTGCCGGTGGCCCTACTCGCGAATATCGATTCCTGCGAAACATGCTGTATCGAGACGACGAAGTTGAAGTGCATGTCTACCTACAGACTGCCGAGGACACCATTAGTCAGGAAGCCGATGAGGTCATCTATGACTTCCCGCAACTCGACGAAGAACTCTTTGAATACGATGCCATTGTCGCCTTTGATCCGGACTGGGAAGCACTAGATGACGGACAAATTGAACTGATCGAGCGTTGGGTGTCCGAAGAAGCAGGGGGGCTGTTTGTCGTGGCCGGACCGGTCTTCACGCCTGAATGGTCTCGCATGCGACGAGGGCGTCGCCGAGGTATCGACCTGATCAAAAACCTCTACCCGGTCGTTTTCTATAATCAGGGGGGAGTGACTCTGAGCTTGGGACGATTCGGAGGTGACACAGCCTGGCCGATCCAATTTTCAGATGATGGCCTAAGTGCCGAATTCCTATGGCTTGATAATAGCCAATTGGGAAGCGAGCAAGCTTGGGCATCGTTCGATGGAGTCTATGGCTATTACAAGGCCAAGGATCCGAAGCCTGGAGCCAAGGTATATAGCCGATTCTCTGACCCCGACACTGCCATCGATGATGAACTCCCGATTTATATGGCAGGACATTTTTATGGGGCAGGGCGAGTCTTCTTCCAGGCCAGCGGTGAAATGTGGCGTCTCCGTAGCATCGAAGAAGCCTACTTTGAAAAGTACTACACCAAACTGATTCGCTGGGTCTCCCAAGGCCGGTTATTACGCGACTCAAGCCGAGGTGTCCTGCTTGTGGACAAAGACAGAACTTTTCTTGGCGAGCACGTTACGATCCAGGCTGTACTGACCGACGCCCAGCATGATCCACTCTCCGCCAATGCTGTCGACGCCGTTCTGGTCCAACCTGATGGCACTCGGGACCAAATCCAACTGAAGCTACTTGCGGATGGCACGCGGGAGGGAATGTACACAGGTCAGTTCATTGCCACTCAGGAAGGCGATTATCGAGTGGAAGTTCCGCTCCCCGGTTCTGCTGATTTATTGACTCGTGATGTCCGAGTTCGTGTCCCTCAATTAGAAATCGAGAACCCTCGTCGAAACGACGCTTTACTATCACACGCCGCTAGCCAAACCAATGGAACGTATTTTGTGGGAATTTCCAGCACGGCCAGTGCGTCTAATAATGAAGAAGTGCAGGGGCTTACCACAACCATTGTGCCACGGGACCAAGAGACGGAACTTCCTGGCACACCGGACAAGGACTTTGAAGAGATGCTCATGGCGTGGCTAATCGCCATCATCAGCGGCATCCTTTGCATTGAATGGGTCATTCGAAGATTGTGTAAATTAGCTTAAGCCCGAACTCAGATTATGTAACAAATCATGGACCAGACTAAAAAACAGATCGATCCTCAAATCCAACGGACTTTACAACGCCTCCGTTCACGGATTCGATTGTACGTCTGGATTGAAGGCATCAGTCTGGCGATTGTTTGGCTGGGGGTCATGTTCTGGCTGGGGCTGGCTGTTGATTATCTGCCGGTACTCGTCGGAGCCAATGAACTCGCTCAGGGAGCACGCGGAATTCTTCTGACGATCGTAGGGGGTGTACTCTGCTATATCCTCTTCCGCTTCGTTGGCCAACGAGCCTTTGTACAGTTTAATGACCGATCATTGGCCCTTCTGCTTGAACGGCGATTTGACGACCTGCAGGATGCTCTGGTAACTACCGTTACCTTGAAGGACCGTGAGGAATCCAGTGACCATGAACAGTACAGTTCCGAAATGCTTTCGGAGACCTCACAGATGGCGTTGGAGTCCATTGGGACTATTAATGTCAATGAAGTGTTCAATTCCGGCTTGCTAACCAAACGCATCACGCTGGCAACAATTCTTTTACTGTCTGTCATTTTGTTTAGTGCCATGAACTCTTCCATGGCCAACCTGGCTTTCAAACGACTTTACATGCTTTCGGGCGACAAATGGGAACGGAATACCCAAATCGAAATTGTCGGACTCACCGTCGTCAGGGAAAACTTCACTGGATTTACTTTCGGCATCGACGAACAAAAACAATTCGTTGAGGATCGAGTGAAAGTGGCTACCGGTGCGACTTTGCGTTTATTGGTTAATGCAAAAGGTGAAAAAGAAATCCCAGGATCCTGTGTCCTGTATTACGAAACGGAAGATGGTGTGACCGGACGCCGTAATCTCAACAAAGAGGGAGGAGCAGGTGGTGGTGACCAGTACTTTGTGCTGGATGACAATCCTCTAAATGGTATTACCGGCAGCCTCGAATTCGAAATCGTTGGCAACGATCATCGCATCGGCCCCTATTACATCGACGTGGTGGACAGCCCAAAAATCCAGGATGTCACTCTAGACTACCAATACCCTGAATACACCGAAAAACTACCTTTTAACGACCAGCCCTGGATCGCCGGACGGACATCGTTGCCGTTTGGTACCAACCTCACGATACGACTACATGCCAACAAGTCTCTTGACCAGATACATATCAGCGACCCACTGACTGCTCAGTACCGAGTGGCCTATCTCCAATTGCCAGACAGTCGCACACAGTCTCCTATGAATCTGGCGGTCATGCTGGCTTCTGCTGACCCTGAAACTGAACCAGGTCCAATTCATAAAGAGTTGTTTCAGGGGCTAACCAATCTGGATGGCGAAGCTTTAAGATTTTCTGTCGAGGACGGGGAACTCTGTAGTGTGGACGAGCAAGGAGAGCCGACTAATTCCGATACGGTCATCGAAGGATTTACAATCGATGGTGAAAGAGTTTTAACCAGCCTAGCCATTTCTGAACAAACGCTGCTGTTTCCAGTGACTCCGCTATACAACGATGTGGCCTTGACGATCTCACTTTACGATCAGGATGCCATCATATCGACCGAGCCATTCTTAGTGTCTATCGGTGCTTTATCCGACCAACCGCCCAACCTAGATATCAGCTTGCAGGGGATCGGGTCCGCGATCACGCCCAACGCCATCATTCCGATCAAAGGAAAGGTTACCGATGATTATGGAGTGTCATCTAGTTGGTTCGACGTGAAGCCACAGGAAGGGGAAGCTATGACATTCCCGCTCCCAATTCAAAACGGCGAGGAATTGGAAACCCCACTCGACCTGCGAGCCCAACGGGCTGAAGACGAGTCCACAGAATTAGAACCGGAATCGACCATCACGTTGTCGATTCAAGCTAGCGACAAATACGACCTTGAAGGCGACCCCAACATTGGCAGCAGCAGTCAATTCACACTCGATGTCGTCACTGACCAACAACTGCTAGCCATCTTGGAACGTCAGGAGTTATCACTACGACAACGCTATGAACTAATACTCGCAGAAGTGCAGGGGATGCGCGATTCGCTCGCACAAGTCCTCGATAGCGTGCAAGGGGCGAACAACAGTGATGCAGGAAGTGAACCGGAAGATAATCAGGGGGACGAACCCACACTGACTCCGGAAGAAAAGCAACGCCGAGAAGAAAGTTTGCGGCTTTTGAGAATCCAACGAGCCATCGTTCAAAGCCAAAAGTCTAATCAGGAATCGCTCGGCGTAGCTGTCTCCTTTGACGACATTCGCCTGCAATTAATCAATAATCGAGTCGACACGCAAGAACGAAAAGACCGACTTAAAGAACTGATTTCGGATCCTCTCAAGCATGTCTGCTCTGCCGAGTTTCCCACGCTGGATGACCGATTACTGGCGATGGAGAAAGCCATTGAACAAGGCGTGGCAAACGAAGATCACGCTGTAGAAGTATTAACTCAAGCTGATGTGATTCTGGTGCAAATGAGCGCCATTTTGGACAACATGCTGGAATTGGAAACGTATAACGAATTAATTGATTTAATCCGTGATTTGATAAACGATCAGGAAGAAATCAGTGAAAAGACCAAAGACGAACGGAAGAAGCAGGTCCTTGATCTGTTAAAATAAAGTAACAGTCTAGCTAGTGCTATTCCCACCCGATATGGGGGCATTGGTATCAAACTGAAATGGACGCATTGTTCGTTTTCTCGTATTTTTTACGAGGTTCAAATCCGTCGTAAAGCGGTTTGCATGCCAAACAGTTTTCGATT
>CALKCC010000348.1 GCA_938082855.1 uncultured Pirellulaceae bacterium
CTTCTTGTCATTAAGAACTGCATCCCGCCGCTTCTTCTGCACGTCCTGGGCATGTACCAGTGCCGCAGAGAATACGATCAGCAAAAAACTGAGTAATAACTTCTTCACGTTATGGACTCCTAAACAAATCTAAAGCTATACAGGTCGGCGTCGCTGAGTGTGAAACGCAGACGGATTGGTTTACCAGACAGTTTCTTTAAGCCAGACCATCCCTCCCATGTTACTTTACGATCCAACGCATCGCCAAATGTTTCGTCTGCCTGTTCAATTCCGAATGTATCAATCACTGCTCCAGCCGGCGTTAAACACTCTACCTTCACATATCCGATAGCAGACGTACTGAGATTCAACTCCAACTCGCTCCCGGAAAAGGTGATAGGACGCGTCGTCAAACGCCCCCCTTTAAGTGTCGAATGGACAGACACAAATCCATCCTGCCTTAGGGTATGCCGAGTGAGTGTTTTCCCTGAGCCATGCCAGCCTCCAGCTTCCGCATAGAAACTCAATTCATCTTCTGCATCTTCAAACCGACTGCTGGTTAATGCCATATTCCAGGCAACGTTGTTATGGCCGTAGTACCAGGAATCCTTACGCTCCACCCCAGGTCGCAAGAATGCTTCATCCCAACGCCTAAATGCCACTCCATCCCGACTCGTCATAAATTGTGTTTCGGTCAAGGCAGTGCCGTAACGCAGATGCGCCTGTGATCGCAATTCCCGGTTTTCCAAATCCGGTAACGCCTTCATCGACGGACTCCAACCTCGCTCAACATACCGCATTGGAAACCCCATCAAGATATGTGGCGCTCGTGAATAAGACACGACATTATTCGTATACATTTGCTGTGGGGGCGAGTCGCCATACGTCAAATCCTCAAAGTCCGTCCAGTTCACCAAGTCATCTGACGTGGCTGTACGAATCGCACGTATCCCGGCAGGCTTCCAAATTTTGGCTGTCGTTGTACCTGCAGTAAACACTCGAAAGTAGGTTCGATATTTCCCAAGTGCTTTATCCCAAAATGCAATATTGGCAGAATCAAACGCCCCTTCCGTTATGACAGCTTGCTCACCAACTTGTTCCCACTTTGTCCCATCGGCTGACTTAAACAGCCGCATACCACCGTTATGAGCCAGACCACCAGTCGCTTTCAATCGCTCGTCTTCAGGACAATCAGGCCGCTCGTCGACGAACGGACTGAAGTTATGACTTCCAGCGCCCATCCAAACGATATTATTCTTCTTGCTTCCATCAAACTCAAACAAACCTAATTCAGGTTTCTCCCAGTGAATCCCATCCTTGCTTTCGGCATAGCAAGTACACTCGCCATGGGTAAAACCTAATCGCCCACCTTCTAACGTGAAGTCATGCCCGCGATAATACATCCGGTATGTGTCACCATCTTTAAATACGGTGTGATAGCTACTCGCGTTTCCTTCCCACGGTTTGTCCTGGCGAATCACTAGTTCCTGAGCTTGAGGAGCGTGCAAGCGATAGCTAAGGTCTCCTTCGAGAGTGTCCACAAGGTAATCGTCAACAAACAATTCCCGACGCTTGCCCATGTCATAGACCGCATCCTCAGCAATCGATAAATCCTTGGCTGCCGCCGTACTCGAAGCCACGGCACCTGTTGCAAACGCACTAGCGCTGGCTCCTAAAAACTCTCGTCTCTTCATTCTGACTCTCCTTCATGCACTGATTCGCGAAGCGGAACTTTGATATGGGATGGAAACGGCCCTGTGAAATACACTGTATTGATTGCCCGTTGAGCATCTTTGGGAAACTCGATGGTCGCTTGCCGACCGTTTTGAGGATTGGGTTCATAGAGTGGCGCACCTGTACTGGCAATCGTCACTCGCAATTTATGCCCCTTGTTAAAGACCTGACTCAGATATCCCACATGAAATTCCAATTCTGCAACTTTGCCTGGCTCCAGCAATACCTGTTTTTCAAAGCCCTGACGATACCGAGCTCTCTGAATATAGTCCACGATCAGAATCGAGCGTCCATCCGGATAAACATCACTGACTCTGACAATAAAGTCCGTGTCCGGTGCTGTACTAGTCACAAACAACTTTGCACTGATCTCACCGGTCAACTCCATCGGCTGGTTGAATTCTGGCGTGTCGAAAACCAATACATTTTCCTGTTCTTCAAAGGCTCGGGCATCTCTGGCCCCGGGAAAGCTTCGCCCAGGGATTTCAGCCGGTGCAAACGGGTCCGAAACATATTCAGCCACTCCTTCGGTCTTTCCATTGGGCGGTGACCACTGCAAGCTTCCAGACTCGTGGAGATACAGAGCTTTTCGCTGCGTCTGACTCGTCTTAGGCCAGTCTTTCACTTCTCGCCATTGGTTCCCAGGAGCCCCCGGCTCACCAACTGCTCCCATCACGTAGTATTCAACAGTAGGCCATTGATCGACACCGTTTGCCTCCCCTTTGAGATAGTAATCAAACCAACTCGCCATATGCCTAGCGAGATCGACCGCAGCATTGTCTGGGTAAACGAGTTCCCCGACAGACGCCCCCTTGTTAAAACGACCATGCAACCAAGGGCCAATGAGCATCTTCTGCTGACCTCGTGATTGGGGTCCTCCGTGATGTTGCCGACCAATATAGCTGGCAATGGAACCCTGATTCATAAAGTCATACCAACTACCGATGGTCATGCAGGGGACATTCATTTTTCTAAAATGTCGTGATGTATCTTCGGCTTTCCAGTAGCGGTCAAAGGTAGGATGTTCAAACCACTCTCGCATCAATGCCTGATTATGCTCGGGAACCCGGCACACAGCATCCATGCCTTTAAATCGCTCTGGGCGTGTTGTACCACCAATCCGATAGCCTTCCTGATACAAACTCAATCCGGTATCAATCATGTATTGAGCGACCAGGCTGGGTGGGCGACTTACGGCAGCGAAATTCTGTGCGTATCCTGCCTGACTACTGCCAAACGTCCCCACCTTACCTGTCGACCACTCTTGGCGAGCCAGCCATTCAATCGCGTCATAACCATCTTTATGTTTGCCGAGGCTTAGGCTCCGATAACCAATCCAAGTTCCCTCGGACTGCTGGCTTCCGCGAAAGTTCCCACACACCACGGCATAGCCAAATTTAGCAATCTCAGCGAACGCTTCCTGGTGTCCACGGCTTGATGTATCGGCATAGCGTTGTTCATACAACACGGGCCAAGGACCTTTTCCAGAGGGGAAAAATGCATGGGCGCTAAGGTGAATGCCATCCCGCATAGGAATCTTGAGATGTTGGTATGTCACCCCATGCGGAAGCTCATCCGCAGCAATCGCCAAAGAGGTAGTAAACAAGAGCAGAACGTGAATGGCATATTTCATAACCGCCATTCTAACGGCTCAGCAATGGTGATTCCAAAACTTAGGCGGCCTGAGTTAAGGAAAACTCAGACCGCCAATAAAACCTGTAAAGCCGAGGGAGGGGAGAAACTAAATTCCAGTCAGTGCCTGTGAACTGTTTCCGAACGACTCACGCCCCAATCCCATACGTTCCAGAATCGTTAGATAGAGGGAACTCATTTTGTCATTATCTGCTTTGTCAAAATCGAGAGTACGGCCTGTGTCGAAATTGCCTCCCATCGAACCGGCCATGAGCAACGGTACTTTGGCACCATTATGGAACGTC
>CALKCC010000349.1 GCA_938082855.1 uncultured Pirellulaceae bacterium
AAGATGCAGCCAATGCTCGTATCGTCGATGGAAAAATCGTGACGACGGAATTAGGGGGAGATATTGGCAACCTTCTCGATCAGCTAGAGGGGCTGGACCCTGAGAAGTTTGAGAACATGAAGAAGTTCCCCAAAGTGCTGGAATTATCAGCGGATGAAGAGGAACGGAAGGCCCAGATCGCTCGAGTGAAATCGATGATTTCGGAAGGGGCTCCTGCCGCAAGGAGAGTCGCGATTCGAGCCTATGCCCGTGAGCAGGGTCTCGATGCCGTACCGATTCTGTTGTACGCATTAACCGATCCCGACGTGGTTGCAACGCAGGAAGCTCGTAACGCACTGCGATTTATCAGTCGGCGACTCAATGGGTTTGGTTTACCGGATGATCCGTCACCGGAAGAAAAGGCAGAAGCGATCGCTAAGTGGCGGAATTGGTATCTGCAAGTGCGTCCCGAAGCCGAGTTGGAAGAGGATGGGGTTACTGGGGTCAATCAGTAGAGCTCAATGCCTCGGGTGACAACAAAGAATAGCAATCTATGAGTACTGTTAATCCACTAGAACTGCCAGGTCGTCGTCCTGTTCGCTATAAGGACATGATCAAGATAACCTCCTTCGAGAAGGTTACCAGTTTTCTTTTTGCCTTGAACTTCCTCATCGGAATGTTTGTGGTCGCGATGTTCTTTATGTGGCTTGGGACCGTGCAGATTGTTCGCATCGAACCGGTGCCGATTGTCATGGTGGAACCGAAGCCTCCAGGGGATAATCCCAAAGGCTATGAAGAAGATGTTGAAGCGCCAGGGTTGGAAGAATCGCAGGACTTCACTGAACCACGTATTGAAGAAACTTTTCTCGCGGTGACGGATGCGGTCACAGCGACTTCCGGAGCTCTAGTCGCTATGAATACCGGAGCGACATCTAGTAGTCATGGTTCCGGTTTAGGGGATCGCCGAAGCCCGGGGGGCACCGGAGGTGGCGGTGGAAAGGACTACAGCGATCGCTGGAAGATTAATATTACAGCTCGGAATATCGATAGCTTCGCCAGAATTTTGGATCAGTTTAATATCGAGTGCGTCGTATTTGGTGGAGGGGTTAGTACGTTTGATTATGCGAAAAATCTTTCGGATACAGCTCCTACGAAATACTCACTTGAAAAGTCGGATGGACGGAGTGTTTATAACCCGTCAGAAGAAAACGCGATTGTCTGGACCAAAGAGCTATGTGAAAAGGCTGGAATCCGAACGGCTGGACGGTTCCCCACGCATGCCTATCCGGTAGAGCTAAACGCCATATTGACCAAATTGGAATTTGATAAAGCACAGGCTGCAGGCAAGACAATGGATGAAGTACGTCGTACTACCTTTGAAGTGCGTGGTGCCGGAGGCGGATTCCAGTTTGTAATTACCAACCAGGAATATCAGGTTGCGATTAGAAGATAAGTAATAACACCACGTTAAAGAACGTGATGTTTGAATGCATTGATTCAATGCTTTGTATAGAAGAAACGAGGAAACAGTGAATACGTTTTTGTTATTTGCACAGGACGAAGCGGGCGGCGGAGCATCCGTCTCGGACTATTTAGATTATGTAGGGAACAGCATTTATGGTGTGCTTGCAGTGATCGCTTTGTGGGGGCTGTATTTGGTCGTCATGGTTTGGCGACGTGTCGGCGCGAAGCGGTTCAAGAGTGAAGCGAAGCTGAATCAATTCATGGATGTCGTCGACGAGCCGTTATTGCAAGGTGATTTTGACGGAGTGTTGAGTGTTTGTGATGGAAACAAGCGAGCGATGGCCCAGTTGATTTACTTAGGGGTCATGAATCGTTCCTTAGGATACGCTCAGGTACGCCAGTTGATGGCCGATCGCTTCCAACGCGACGTGCTGGCTGATCTGGAAAACCGTACTAGCTTAATCAACACCGTGATCAAAAGTGCTCCGATGGTGGGACTGCTCGGTACGGTGGTCGGGATGATGGGAGCCTTCGGGAAACTCGCTACGGCAGATCAAGTCGACCCATCGGTATTGGCCGGTAACATCATGGTCGCGTTGATTACCACCGCTAGTGGACTGGCTATCGCGATTCCACTGACTGTGCTTTTGTCCTTTATCAATATTCGGATTCGGAAGCTGGAGGACATGGTAGGGGTTGGCCTGACTCGATTCTTACCTGCTCTGAAGCATGTTATGGATGATTAAGACGTTTTGTAACGAGTGTTAATTGTTTGATGACGGTGAGAAAGAGTTTTTGAGATGACGATGCAAGATGGAGCCGAACAACCGCTGATGCCGGAACGGGAGATCGAAGATCCGGAAATGGATATCACTCCGATGATTGATATCACCTTTCTGTTGCTGATCTTCTTTCTCGTTGCTTCCAAAATGGATTCCCCTGCATCAGGAGAATTGCCCACGGCTGTGGCCAATCGGCCGATCATGGCTGATAAAGCGATAGTGCTAAATATCGAGAAACAAGGCGATGGCATCAAAGTGACTTCACCTCAGCAATGGGATCAGCCCGCCAAGGAATTCTCCGGTGATATGGATACCTTAACCGGAGAAGTGACTGAGTATGTTGGACAGATTGTGGCGGTGGATGAGGAAAAGCAAGTGCTGTTACAGGCCTCTGGCTTGGTAAAGCATCGTGATATATCCAAGGTGGCCCAGGCGGTTGGTAAGGTTGGTACAGATTCGTCCAAGAGTCTGTACGTGGCGGTGAAGCAGGTTGGGCAATAGGCGAGGATAGAGCATTGACTGTGGATGACGACTACATGAACGAACAAGTTTCTTTTGGCGGGAAGAAGCTGGAAGAAGATGATCTGGATATGACTCCGATGGTCGATGTTACGTTCCTCCTACTGATTTTCTTCGTCATGACTGCTGCGTTTACGATTCAAACCTCGTTGCCGGTGCCGACGCCACAGAGCGAAGAGGCCAGCACCAATGCGGTTCCGGAAGATACGGATGAAGATCCCGAATTCATTACGGTCAAAGTCGATGCGGAAAATAACTTCTGGGTAACAGCAACCAACGGACTGGATCAGGAGTGCACTGACATTAAAGACCTCCGCACTCAACTACGGTTGATGAAAGACGATATGGGAGAGGTAAATAAGATCGTGGTCGAGGCCAACGAGGAGTCTTTGCATGCTCAAGTTGTGGCGGCGATCGATGCAGGAATGGTCATCGGTGTGGACCAGGTGCAGTTGATGACCGTGCAGGAAGACAATATTAATTACTAAGGCTAATGCAAAGCATGAATGCACAAGAGTTTGTGGACCTTCTGAATTCGCTCTCAGTACTGGATGCCAGTGCTGTGGAGACTTTGCGTAATCAATCCGAAGTCCAGAATAATCAGGTTTCGCCCAAACAGCTGTTGAAACAGTTGCTCGATAGCGGCCAGATTTCGCGTGAACAGGCAAAATTAGTCGTTGCCAATCTCCAATCCTCGCAATCTGCTCCTGCGGAGCCTTCTCAGGAAGAGGAAGTCATCGATTTATCTCAGGCTAATCTCTCTACGGAAGCGGTGTCTGACGAGGACGATGAAATAATCGATCTCAGTCAGCTTGGTCAAGCCTCGGGCGCTGAAGCCGAAGATGAGGAAGTGATCGATCTTGGTGACTTTGGAGCGGAGGAATCGCCTGCTGAAGAATCTGCGTCAAGTGGCACGACAGACCGTCGCGGGTTTGACGAAGAGGAAGAAGCCAACTGGGGTGGTTTAATGATCATCGGCAACGCATTGCTGTTTGGTCTGTTCTGCGTTGGTGGAGTTGTACTGTACATCGTACTGGCGAATAATGCGGCCCGACATCAGTGGGATAGCGCGTTGAAACAATATACCGGCGGTTCCTACCAGCAGGCGAAGAGTCGCATGGAAGGTTATATCGAGGAGTTTCCGAGTGACGGGAATGCTAACCGCGCAAAAATCTACGCCATTATGTCGGAAGTCCACATTCAGCTGGTGAGTGTACGTAAAGATTCCATCGAACGCATTCGAGTCGCGTTGATCAATGGCGACACTCTGGAAGGGTTTAAGCAGGAAGCTGAAAACGAATTGAAATCCTTACTGCCCCGCTTGGCGGAGTATTACGTTAACGCGGCCAGAATCTTACCTGGTATGGAAGAGAAAAAGGAATACGTCGCGCTGACGCAAACGACCTTGGACGTTATCGAGGAAGTTCGGGTTTTAAGCGACGCACGGCAGGACAATGCTTTCATCGCTCGCATCGATAACATTAAACGATTAATGAGAGAAGCTCAGGAATTGGTCAATCGAAGTGAGGCTCTGGAATCGACTTTGGCTCAGATCGAAAAGTACATCGAAGCCGACACTTTGGACGACGCATTTATTGCTCGTAACCAGTTGATCAGTACTTATGCAGAATTGCAGTCGAACAAGGCGTTACAAAAAATGGTAATGCGTATTTCGGAGGCAGAGCAAAGTCGTGTGATAAGTGTCGAGCCGACGATTCAGCCCAACAATCAACCGATTCCTGTTCCTCCCGAGCATAAGGTGATTGTCGCGACTCGTAACGGAAGTAATATTTCGGGCGTTCAGGGATATTATGTCACCGTCCTAGCCGGAGATAGCGTGTATGGAATTGAATTGTCTTCCGGCAGTGTTAATTGGCGGCGGTTTGTCGGATTGCAAACAAATTATCACCCCATTCGAGTCTCGGATGACGGGTTATCCGATACGCTACTGGTCGATGGAGCTCGTTATGAAATTGTCCGAGTTGACTCGTCCAGCGGAGAACAGAAATGGCGACTCCCGATCGGAGGCGCATTTACTCAACCACGAATGTTTAACGGCATGCTTTACTGCAACACGCACGTAAAGCGAACATTGCGATTCAAAGGTGGGGATGGGGAAATCGCTGAACAGGAGGTACTGGTCGGTTCGTTGCTAACGATTGATCCGGAAACAGGTGTTGTTCAGCGACAGATACAGTATCCAATGGGAGCTCATGTAGAACCTGGGTTTGATGATGAAAACGGCATCATCTACCAAGTTGGAGATCACTCCAATCTGTATGCTATCTCGGCTCAAACAGGTGATTGTGTTGGCGTTTATTACGTCGGCCATGAGGACAATGCGATTGCTGTTCCTGCTGTCTATGCTGTTGGCTACATCATTCTCGTACAAAACGGGCAATCACGATCAACATTACACGTCTTGAAGCATGGTGAGAATGGATTTACCAGAGGGCAAGATTCTAAGACGTTGGACAACTTAGTGAAAATGCCTCCTCAGGTTTTTGGCCGTAGATTGCTTGTTTCGACAGATAGGGGCCAAATATTTGTCTATGACGTCGATCCCAACCTCCCCAATCCTATTGGGCCATTGGCTCTAATGGCATCGGTCGAAGGTGAGTACGACGATCCGATCCGCGAATTTGGGATAGCCAAAGACGGAGTCCTGTATATGGGTGGGAGAGGCCTCGTGAAATATCAAGTGCAATCTCAGTTAGGGCAGCTAAAGAAAGATTGGGCGAAATTCCAAACGGCCGTGTTTGTCGCTCCGATACAAAAATTTGGGAATGTTGTTATCTATTCCCGGCAGAAACAAAACACGACTCGGGTGACAGTATCCGGGCATCTGGTGAAAGAGCCGGATGCTTCCTGGGAAGTTGACCTGGCAAGGACGGCAGGGACTGCCTTTGTGCCAAACCGACCAAATGAGCCTTTAGTGTCAACGGACAATTCGGATCTTGGATTATTTAGTGCTGCAGTAGGTGCAGAAGAATAGCTAAGGGAGGGACAGGTTGCGATCGCAGCCTGCCCTGCTGTAGCGGAGAATGTGACGAATGAGCGTCGAACAGTTTATAGACCAGATTGCAGGTAAAGGCCTGCTCGATGAAACGCTGTTACAGCGGTTGCGTCGTGATGCGACGGCCGATGGAAATCAATGGACGCCACAGGATGTTGTTAAATTCCTTGTTGACCAAGGGCACCTAACACGATTTCAAGCCAAAAATCTCGTCAAAGAACTGCAAAGCGATCAGCCAGCAGCACACGAATCTCTGGATTTGGCACGAAGTGAGTCGATTGACGGTCTTAGTATTGGCGTGATGGACGACAATGACGACGACGACGATGAAGAAGTGATCGACTTAGAAGCTGCTATGCCAGCCACTGTTTCTGGTGACTCCGCCAGTGATGGCGAGGACGTAGTTGAATTGAGTCAGGCGAATGCATTGCAATCACCCGTTCAGCCACCAGCTACAACTGTACCGCAGCATCCGAATCAGGGAATGCAGCCCGAAATGCAGGCAATGCAAGGGCACGAAGCAGGAGCTTATACAGATGCGATTGGTGGTGATGAGGCCGCAGTCTATGGATATGACGATATCCCTACGACCCTGCTGGATAAGCAATTTAATAACCAGATTTGGGATCGTCGCTTTCTTTATGCCACCTGTACGGTCTTATTGCTTCTAGTCGGTGGTGCGGGCGTCTTTTACTTCATCATTAATAACAAATCTGCAGATACGAAATTTGACGCTGCCTTGGCTGATTACGATGGTTCTCAATACCAACAAGCCGTCATCAGTATGCAGGAATTTGCAGATACCTTTCCTGCGGATGAACGTGCCAATGAAGCTTTGGCATTAGTCCACCTCAGTAACATCCACCTCCTTGTCCAAAGCCAGCAGGGAGATGCCATTCCAGATATTACTAAGACGATCACGGCAGGCAAAGATATCCCCGGCTTTTCAAGTCGAGCTCGAAATGAACTGAAAATCGAATTGCCTCAATTCGTCAATGTGTTTCTAACCAGAGCAGAAGCGACTTCGATTCTATCCGAGAAAAAAGAGAACTATGACCTGGCGATCGATGCGTTGGCATTAATCGACTTGCCTGGAGCTCTGGGGACGACTCGTAGTGAGCCGGCGGTTCGTAGTGAATTGGAATCGATAGACGAGCGTATGGCGTCGGTGAAGCGACATATTGACCGAGATACTCATCTGGGCACGGCGTTGGAAGATATGGGACTGGCCGTCAATAGTGGGGATGTCAGCAAGGCATTTGATAGCCGCCGTGAGTTGTTGGATCTGTATCCTGAGTTGAAAGGGGATCAACGGTTGAATTCCGTGCTGACTCAGATGATCGACACAGAACGATCCAAAGTGCGGAAGGCCAATCCTACTTGGCAGGCATCCAATGAGCCGGTCGACGATGCTGATGGTGCCGGAGTAACCTCGTCAACAAGAGGAGCAACGATTCCCGGAGTCCAGGGAGTGGCTGTGGTCTTGGCCGGAGGTAATGCAGTCGCATTAGATGTGGCGGACGGCAGTGTTGTTTGGCAGCAATTTGTTGGTCTTCAAACGGAGATTGCCCCCGTTCAGGTTGGTGGAATCAGCATTGTTGTGGATCAACAGTCAGGCACTGTGCTGGGAGTAGAATCCGAGGACGGGAATATTAGCTGGAAGTTGGAGTTGAAACCGCAGATCACTTCCTTGTCGGCTGTGGGCAATCAAGCAGCACTGACGCTTGCCTCTGAAGATGGTGGGGCCTTGCTGATACTAGATGCAGCAACTGGTGAAACTATTTCTCAGATTGAAACCTCGATTACTCTTAGCCTGCCCCCTGCATTTAATCAGGATCAAAGTGTGGCTTATCTGGTTGGAGATCATTCGTTTGTCTACGCGATTTCATTAGCCGATGGAAAGTGCCTGGATGTTTACTTTTTAAACCACGGAGTCGGTGCTGTGCCGTTTGCTCCTGTGTTTGTAAACGGATATTTGCTCCTCGCTCAAGACTTGGAAGATCAGGCTGGCTTGCTCACTCTCAAACAAGAAGGACAAGGGCGGTTTGCTAAGAGTGGAGAAGTAGTACGAATCCCCGGCCTGCTTGCTTCGGAATTGCAGACACTGGGAACCAAAGTACTGCTGGTTACCGATTCGGGAGACGTTCGATTATACGACGTGCAAAGTCAGGACAATCTTGCCGATCCTGTGCTGGTTCCGCTGGCAGCAACAACGTTGGATTCAGACGGACCAGCTCGATACTTTGTGGATCTGGCAGGTAGTCAAGCTCAAGTTGGAGCCCGAGGGATGTCAAGCTTTACGGTGGGGACTGATGGGCAGTTAGGTGGCCTAAAGAGCGTATTTGAACAGGATGTAATTGTTGCATCGCCTCTCCATGTATCGGGCGTGCAGTTGTTACAGAGGATTCGTCAAGGTGCAAGTTCGGTGACGGTTTCAGCCACGCGTGACGGAGGTCCTATTATCGCTTGGGAGACTGAATTGGCATCGTTGTCAGATAGCATCGTTGTGTCGCAAGGTGATTCTGTGGTGACAGTTGATGCTCAGGCTCAGGTGTTTAATCCAGAGACCCAAGGTAGTACCAGCGGTGACGAGTCTCTTACGTCTGGGCGAGGCTACTCACATGCCGTCAATATCGGCGGAGATCTTGTGCTCCAAAGCTTAACTGGCTCGACAGACATTCTTGTATTTGATGATGTCAGTGTTGGTGCCAAAGCAACTCGTATCAGTCTTCAAGGGCTTTCCGGCAAACCTGTCGGTCCCGGTGTTGCCTTTAGTGGCCAGCTTTTGCTGCCGATTGATGACGGTCAGCTAGCTGTGTTTGACGTCAGTTCCGGTGCTCAGTCACTGATCGCTTATCATCCCGAAAAACGACCGGAAGAAATCGTTCGTTGGTCCACGCCTGCTTTGCCATCGGACAATGCGAATTCATTCGTCGTGATGCGGGGAAGGCAGCAATTACAAAAAATCGGAGTGACCTCAGAACCATTGCCTCATCTGGAATTGCAATCCGTTGTGACCTTTGAAGTCCCCGTGTATGAACAGGTTGCTGCGGTAGGACCGACAATTTATTTGATTCGCCGAGGTCGGAATAATGACGAGATTGTGGGCCTGTCATACGATTCGCTTGAAGAGTTAGATGCTCAGGAGTTAACAGGCCGTGTAACCTGGGGGCCCTACCGAGTCGGGGATTCCGTGTTGGTATATACCTCAGGAAGTCGACTATATTGCTTTGGCAATCAACAAAACCTGTTGTGGCGTAGTGACAAGTTAGACATGACGCCAGTGGGGACAGGCATTCAGGACGCGAAGCACTTTCTCATGACCGGTTTGCAGGGAACGCTTTGGCGAGTCAATGCCGACGACGGAACGACGGTGAGTCAGACTGAGTTGAATCAACGGGTCGTAGGAAATCCATTCATAGTCGATGCAGAAGTTTGGGTTCCTACGGAATCGGGCATGCTGTCAGCATCCGACCAGGAATGATTGGAGTGCCGAACTGATGAATGAATTCAATGAAAACAACGTTTCGAGAGACTCCAGAGAAATCAGGAAAATGATTGGAAGCCCCAATAGTAGACGAATTCTGCGACGCAATAGCCTGAGTGCCTTGCTTGCACTTTGGATTGGGTTGGTAGCGTTACCTGGTGTCAGTTTGAGCCAAGATGGTCAGGTGGAAGAAAACCTGATCGAGCGACTTGAAGCGACGATTCCCTATGATGAGATCACAGTGAAAGCTGATGACGATACTGAAGAAGTGATCCAGTTGGAACTGTTGGATATTCCCGGAAGAAGAACGCCGGAATTGAAGACTAGCGGCAAGCTTGAGATTCGCCTTTTAGGCAACCCGGACGATGTGTACGAAGTCTTCTGGCGAGACATCGTCAAGATCCGGCTATATGAAGACATCATGATCGATGAAGTGAACGGTTACATCGACAGCCTCAAGTTTGATGAAGCCTTTGATTATTTGCTGTTTTTGAGATCGGAATATACCAACCTTCCCGGTACCGAAGAGGTCCTTGCACGATATCAGTTCTCTCAGGGAGCTGCCTGGTTGAAACAAGGGCGGGATTTAGAGGCCTTGTCGTTATTGGAATCGTTGCATGAGAATTATCCGGAATTTGTTTTTGATGGTGGCCCTGATACGGCAAAGACGAAACTCAACGAAGCTGCCCAAGCCGTCCTTTCAACCTATCTAAGTGACCAGAAAATTGTGTTGGCTCGCCGCTTTAGCCAGCGTTTGATTAAAACCCACGGAGTTTCGGCTGTCCCTGCTGCTCTGGATACCTTGAGAACTTTAAGAGATATCGCTGCGGCCAAACGAGATGATGCTCGTGCCTTACTAGATGAAGGTAAGCTTCGTGAGGCACAAAAAGCAGTACGGGAGATGATCGAGATCTTTCCACAGGTTGAGGGTGGTCGTGAAATCGCAGTGGAAGCCATTCGGAAGTATCCTCTGGTCACTGTCGGTACGGTTTACCCTTCCCTAGAGGATGATCGAAGCCGAATCGATAATTGGGCAGCCCGCCGTACTGGGACGCTTACACGCCGGATGATCATGGAATACGAAGGCCCGGGCACTGACCGAGGGGAATACACCTCTCCCTTTGGTGAAGTGAAACAGGGAAGTGACCGGAAGACGATTCGTATCCGTATTAATCCACTCAATTTATCAGCCACTAATCAGATTTATGGTTACCATTTGGCTGAGCGATTATTGAAAATGGCTGAACCTGGTCATGCTACCTATAACTCCCAGTGGGCATCGATTTTTGATCGAGTGCAGGTGGCCGGAGTATTTGACGTGGTTGTGCACCTCCAACGCCCTCATGTTCTTCCAGAGGCGATGTTACAGGTCTTTCTGGATGCATCGATTGCCAGTGATTCAGCCGAAGCCCAGGACGGCCCGTTTATTCCCGGACCTCCAGTCGAAGAGGGGATCCGTTATGTTACTAATCCCAACGACCCTTTCCCAGTAACATCGGACGATCCCAATTTCATTCCTCCCAGTGAAGTATTGGAGATTCAGTTTGAAGAACAGAAAGATCTAATCAAAGCATTGCGGAAAGGAGACGTGGATGTCGTCGACCGCCTTTCTCCAGTCACGGCTATACAGTTGAAAGAGGAGCCAGGGTCGACGATCAAAGTTGTCCCTTACGCGCTTCCAACGATTCACATGTTGGTGCCAAATTACGATGAACCGTACATGAAGAATGACCTCTTCCGTCGGGCGATCTTATACGGAATTATGCGGGAAGCCACTTTGAATGAATTGATCCTAAAGAACCGTAGGATTCCAGGATGTCAGGTCGTCAGCGGCCCGTTTTCACCAGGTATGGGCGTTGATGACCCTCTGAGCTATGCCTATAACCGTGAGATGGTACCCCGCCCTTACGCTCCTCGTTTGGCCGTTGTTCTCACTAAGTTGGCTGAGCAGCGTTTGCAGGAACAGGCAGAACGTAAAGAAGAAGAACCACCGGAGATTCCTGAGTTGGTAATCGGATACCCTCCCGAAGAGGATGCACGAATTGCCTGCACTGCATTTAAATTCCAATTGGAACAACTGGAGGTCTTCAAGGTAAAGCTGGTAGAGTTCGAAAAAGGCCAGACGATCGATCCAACCGGTGAGTGTAACTTGACCTATATGAAAGTAGCCATGTGGGAACCGATTGTGGACACCGCACGGCTTATCTCTCCAAATGGAATCGCCGCGATTACGGACGATCATGTGAATCGAAGTGTCCAGTGGATGGAACGAGCCATTCGATGGCCGGAAGTTAGAGATCGTGTTCGTCAGGTACATCGGATAGCACATGAAAAGGCAGCCGTGCTGCCTTTGTGGCAATTGAGAGAGTATTTTGCTCATCGTGAAGGAATTACTCTAGGAGCCGAAGCTCCGGTTTCACTTTATCACGGTATACAACGCTGGCAGTTAGTGCCTAACTTTGATGAAGTAGAGTGAGGATTTGTGAGATGTTAAGAGTAAGCATTATGAAAAGGCGTCTGAGTGGCATACTTGCGATAGCAATTCTGCTGCTACCGTTCACGCTTGTCGCTCAGGATGAAACTCCAGCGTCAACCGCTCCGGCGGCAGACACGGCAGCTACAAATGACGAGCCAACCGAGCAGACCACAGACGACTCGGATAATACCAGCGAAGTGGCCAGTGATGAATCAGATCAGCCTGGAGAGCCTGCAGAGGACTCAGCCGCAGCAGATAAACACTGGATCCTAACGCCTTACCAAATGCGAATCTGGTTGGCTGTTGACACTTCTCCTCAACTACAGGCATTGGACGCTTCAGCCGTTTCGCGTAGCGTGAATGCTTTAGTGGATAATTGGGTTGGAGCAGGATGGGATTTGCAGATAGAAGCACCACCTCGCAAAGTCTATACCGACTTGTTATACAATTTTGACGATTTGGGAATTCTGGATATCGCGGCGTTGTACGAACCACTGCCGGAGAAGAAAGAAGCAAAAATTCGAGCGGTACAGTATGACAAAGACGAAGAGTCTTCAGACGAGGCTGAGAATGTTGAACCTGAGGTGGAGGAGGAAAAGCCTCGGTTCCCGGTCGAGAAACAAAAACTTATTACTCCCAACCTGCTTCGGCAGCTCGACAAAATCTATGCCACTTCCCTGCGGTATGAGAATGGCGTGTACGAACTGGGGGTTGCCGAATTTGACACGAATGCTCGAGTTCGTGTCCTGACAGCTAAACGAAGTTTCAGAAATCTGGAGACACTACCGGCACAGATTTTCAGTTGTTTGAAGGAAGTGTTTTCACCGATTGCTCAAGTGGATTACAACGGTGTAACCGACGGGAAAACAGCGAGGATGAAGATTCGAGCTGCTGCCATGGTTGCTGACGTTGAAGCCGGCTCTCCGATCATGATGCAAAAGGGAGATGTACTGAGGCCTGTTGTTCGTAAAAATGACCGCAGCACTCAAGCTCCGGAATATGACGGCGTTATCGAAGTAACCTGGACCTATATGTATATCAATGACCTGACAGTGCAACAGGACGAGGACTTAGGTGTATTAAGAACCAATGGTAATGGTAAGGGGCAGGTTATCTCGACCTTTACGATGTTGCGAAATCCAATTGCGGCTCGACGTAATACTCTCCAGGAGAAATACGGTTTGCTGGTACGTCCGGTTCAGGAGTCGTCGTTACTTAAGATTGTTGCCAATGATCGCGAGAACTACACACTGCAAGGATATAATGTCTATGCTAAGTCACCGAAGATAGACCCTGAAGCAGAAGGTGACGCTCCGACGGTACTCATTGGACAAACGGATTGGCGGGGAGCCATCGAAGTCACTCAGGATATATTCCAAAATCAGGGTTCAACAAAACTGGTTGTCATCTATGTTCGCAATGGACAGCAGGTGCTGGCTCGGCTCCCGATTGTTCCGGGCTATCGAGCACTTGAGGAAGTGAAACTACCTAATGACGACTATCGTCTGCAATATGAGGCATTTTTTGTAGGGTTTCAGAATTCAATTCTGGATTACACCGTTCAGCAGGCCGT
Source organism: uncultured Pirellulaceae bacterium (assembly GCA_938082855.1). GTDB lineage: Bacteria > Planctomycetota > Planctomycetia > Pirellulales > Pirellulaceae > UBA721. Next base: position 13,297 of record CALKCC010000349.1, read on the forward strand.
CTATAAGATCCGGATTGAACATCATATTAATAAAGACGAAGAAGAAAAAGCTCGGAATCTACTGAAAGAACTGAGCAAAGTACCGTCGGCGGTGGCGTTAAATGATGTATTGACCAAGCGAGAGGCCGCGCTTCAGGATGACCCCAATATCGATGCGAATACCAAACGCAAGATCGAAGGGATGTTTGAAAAAACCCGTAAACTGATTAACGAATATTTGCAGGGAAATGACGTTGAGGGTAATGTGTTAGTAAAGATGGAATCAGCAGTGAGAGCTAAATTTGGCGATCCTCCTGCTCCGATGACACCTTAAAACTCACTTTTCTTACAGCACTAATCAATTGCCCCTATTATCCCAAGTCCCCTGCTTGGGTATGAACGATGGCCCGTAAGTCAGCATTTCAACATTCGGCACTCATCAGTAATCTGGTCACGCAGGAACAGATGGATGATGCCCTACACTCGCTGAGACAAGCTGTTCAGAGCAGTGTCGAGGGTGAAGTGGGAATCCTTGAGGATGAGATTTCTGATACTCAGCTGGCTGAACAGTTGGTTTACAACGGAGTGATTTCCACTTATCAGGCCGAGCAGTTACAGAGTGGGCGTACAAAGTTTAATCTGGGGCCATACGTGATCACTGACTGGATTGGTCAGGGAGGTATGGGGCAGGTGTTCAAGGGGGAGCATGTCGTGCTGGGCCGAGTGTCAGCGATTAAAGTGCTGCCACTGGACAAATCCAATGAATATGCGATTTCAAATTTCCATAGAGAAATAAAGCTGCAGGCTCGTATGGACCATCCGAATTTGGTTCGAGCGTATGATGCCGGGCATGATGGGAAAGTCCACTTCTTAGTCACGGAATACGTGCCTGGGCGTGACCTGCGTCGCTTGATCCGTAACCAGGGGAAACTAACAGTGGCTGAAGCTGCTGGCGTGATTATGCGAGTCGCTCGAGGCCTGCATTACGCACATCAGCAAGGACTGATTCATCGCGATATCAAGCCTGGTAATATTCTGGTGACCGAGGATGGTACAGCTAAGTTGTCGGACCTTGGACTTTCAGGATTTGTGGATAATGAAATTGAAGATCCCCGAGCAGGGAAAATCGTAGGGACAGCTGATTATCTGGCTCCTGAGCTAATTCGCAACCCGCGTGACGTTTCGACCGTGACGGATATCTACTCATTGGGCTGCACGTTGTATTATTCCATTACCGGTAAAGTGCCCTTCCCTGGCGGTAGCGCGAAGGAAAAGGCGAGGCGGCATTTAAACGAGCACCCTTGGCATCCACGGCAATTTAATCCGGATGTGAGCGAAGAATTTGTTGAACTGATCGCTGACATGATGGAGAAGGATCCTCAGAAACGTATTCAGTCAGCCGAAGAAGTGGCTAATCGCCTGGAGCCCTGGGCGACGGAAATTACGCATTTGCACTCTCATGAGTTACTGGACACTCCCTGGCACGCTCCCGCTGTGCCCGTCGAATCCGCTGGAGCCCCTCCTTCAGACATGCATGAAACTCAACCCGATGGATATATGGAAAGTGCTGAGGCCTTAACCGGGACTAAATCGGAGACTTCTCAAGAGACGTTTAGCAGTCATAGTCGGGATGCTTCGCCTCCTCCGATGACTTGGTTGCCAGAGCCAGATCAGGGCATGAAGTGGACGGTTGGTAAGGCTCTGGCCATTGCCATCCCCGCTTCGATCTTACTTGGCGTTCTAATTGGCCTTAACCTTTGACCATTTAGCCATTTAGCCATTTAACCAGTTAGCCAATTGACCAGTGGACATTGGGACATTGGGACAGTTAAACAATTAAACAATTGTCAGTGTTTACAATTGGGCTTAAGTGATGTCGAAGCAATCAGCGATGTCTAACTGTCTAACTGTCTAACTGTCTAACTGTCTAACTGTCTAACTGTCTAACTGGTTAAATGGTTAAATGGTTAAATGGTTAAATGTCTCACCTTTTCCATTGGGAGGCCGATGACATTGGATTCACTGCCTTCAATGATGTGCAACCAGTCCCAGCCGTCTTGATAGCCGAATGCTCCGGCCTTGCCTTCCCATAGATTAGTATCCAGGTAGGACTCCAGTTGGTCGTCAGATACGTCGTCCATCACGAGTGTGGTGGTATCAAGCTGGAGTGTTGTTTTGTCTTCGGGGCGAATCCAGAGGCACAATCCGGAATGGACACGGTGCTGTTTTCCTCGGAGCAGCGTGAGCATGCGTCGGGCATCGTCTCGGTCACGTGGCTTTCCCAGTACCTGTCCGTGGCATTCTGCGACCGTGTCACAGGCAAGTATGATTGCCGAATCATATCGGAGGGCTACATCGGCTGCTTTTTGTCGAGCTAGTCTAACGACAAGTTCGGGAGGTGTTTCTCCACTACACACTCCGCATTCGGCGCCTTCGCTGGGAGGGTCGACAGTAAATTGGTATCCGTGTTCTTCTAGAAGTTGCTTCCGACGGGGTGAGGAGCTGGCCAGAATCAGAGGTCGTGATGAGTTTAAGAGATCCATGAGTTCCACTCTTTAGGCAATGGAGCCTCGAAGGTCATTGATTGTTTTTGTGTTGGATGGTTGAGTGTTAGCGAGGCGGAATGCAAAGCGATACCGTGGGGAAAGCCAACGGTACTTCCATACTTGCGGTCACCCAGAATGGGAGTTCCCTGGTTTGCCAATTGAACTCGGATCTGGTGTTTGCGTCCGGTTTCTAAATTGAGTTCGAGCTGACTGGCCTTGGAGAATTGGTTTAGCAATTTGAAGTGCAAGATAGCTTGCTGGGCGTTATCTGCTTTAGGTGAGCAGATTTCCATACGTCGAGCGGCATCATTCTTGCGGAGGTAGTTTTCGATCGTTCCCTCGGGAGGCAGGTCCGTTGGTGGAATTAAGGCCAGATAAGTCTTGGATACGGTACGCTCCTTAAAGGCTTTCGTAAGTCGTGCAGCTGCTTTGGAGGTCCGAGCGAGTACTAGGGCGCCGGTGGTTAGTTTATCAAGTCTAGAGACGATACCGAGGTAGACGTTGCCAGGCTTGTTGTATTTGGTACGGAGATAGTCTTTGGCTTGATCTACGAGCGAAGGTTGTCCTTCGGCCGCTCCCTGGGTTACGACCCCAGCCGGCTTATTGACCACGAGTAGGTGGTTGTCTTCGTAGAGTACGTTGAGAGCCATGTAACCAGTTTGCCATTTAGCCAGTTTGACAATTAGTTGCGCGCATAAAAAAACCCGGCGATACCTACTTTCGCGCTTTTGGCACTATCATCGGCTTGAAAGGCTTAACTACTGTGTTCGGTATGGGAACAGGTGTGGCCCTTTCAATATGGTCACCGGGAAGGACCCGACAGCGCCGTTAGACGCTGGCGGGTCTTGGTTTGCAATGGTAGATGATTATTTGCGAGTGTCTTGCTTAAAACAGAGCGAAAACATTCGTTGCGATTAAACTAATTTGTTTTTGATCACTTAGTCATCAGGTTGTTTCTAAGTTACGCGTAATGCGTGAGTTTAGAAGCACTGAATATAAGTGGTCAAGCCGTTTGTCCGTTAGTATCAGTTAGCTGAACCCATTACTGAGCTTACACATCTGACCTATCAACCTTGTCGTCTTCAAGGGGACTCATGCGAAACCTAATCTTGGAGAGGGCTTCACGCTTAGATGCTTTCAGCGTTTATCCTTTCCGTAGTTAGCTATCCAGCCGTGCCGCT
>CALKCC010000350.1 GCA_938082855.1 uncultured Pirellulaceae bacterium
CTAACTGGCATTCCACCAACCATCGAAGAGATTGATGCGTTCCTTGCAGACGAGGGCCCCGACGCCTATGGACGACTGGTGCAACGCTTACTCCAGTCACCTAAATTTGGGGAACGGATGGCGGTCGACTGGATGGATGCCGCGCGTTACGGTGATTCAAGTGTCTTTCACGCCGATGGACCACGTGACATGTGGGCTTGGCGAGACTGGGTCATTAAAGCCTTTAACACCAATAAGTCATACAAAGATTTCACGATCGAGCAGATCGCGGGTGATCTGCTACCAACCCCAACGGTTGATCAACAAATCGCCTCAGGCTTCAACCGTAATCATGGGACAACCGACGAAGGGGGCGCCATTGCTGAGGAATATCGTGTTGAATACATCGTAGATCGCATCAAGACGACTTCAACCGTCTGGCTAGGGCTAACACTGGAATGTGCTCAATGTCATGACCATAAGTACGATCCGTTTAGTCAGGAGGAATACTACCAGCTATTCGCATATTTCAACCAAGCATCGGACAAAGGCATGCAGACCCGTCGAGGCAACGAGCCTCCAATCGTACAGGTCCCCAACCTCCGAAATCAGGCAAAATTGCCACAGGAAGAAAAACAACTCGCCGCGTTGCAAGACCAGCTGGCCGAATATCGCACTCAGGCTAACGCTCAATACGACTCGTGGCTGGCAGACCTCGTCGCCAAGGCTACCAACGGCCCAATTTTACCTCCCGGCCGAATTGCCTTCGTCGACTTCACCGAACAACAAGGGACTGAAGTAACAGCGCTCGCCGACTCTCCGACCAAAGGTAAATATATCGGCAACCCAAAATGGCGTAGCGGTGAAGATGTGCAGGCGATCGTCCTTGATGGACAGAGCCATGTCGATTTCGGCAAAGATTTAGCGAACTTCGAAGGTACTGAAGCGTTTTCGATCGGAGCGACTATCAAACCTGACAAGAGTTTAACAGGTGCCATTCTTAGCCGCATGAAGGATAGCAACAACTTCAAAGGTTACGACTTCCTAATTAGCGGCGGTAATGTTGAAATACATATCATTCACCAATGGGCTGGTGATGCAATCAAGGTATCAACCAAGGAAAAGGTCAAGGCCGATGCATTGCAGCATATCATGTTCACCTACGACGGTAGTCAAAAGGCCTCAGGGATCACCGTATATTTCGATGGCGTGGCACAACAACTTAACGTTCAGCAGGACAGCTTAAAGAATTCAATCAAGGCCGATACATCTCTGAAGTTTGGCAAACGAGACAATTCCCTGAATTACAAAGGTGAAATACACGCGGTTTCATTCTACGACCGCATGCTAACTGCCGAAGAAGTAAAGCTGGATGCGGGACAGGATGCACTTACACCGATTCTAGTTAAAGCCGCCGAAGACCGAACGGAGGGTGAGGTAAAGATCCTTCAAGACCGATTCTTCTCACAAGATAAAAAACATATCCAATTCACCAAGCAAATTGCCGCCCAACAAACACGTATCACTGAGCTGAACAAACCGCTTACAAGCGTCATGGTCATGGGTGATGTTGCAACCATGCGACCAACATTTGTGTTGGATCGAGGGAATTATGCCAGTCCCAAAAAAGACAAGGAAATCCTTCCAGGCCTACCATCGGCAATCTCGATCGATAAAACAGAATTACCTCAAAACCGACTCGGATTGGCTCAATGGTTGACCGATGATCAACATCCGTTAACGAGCCGAGTGACGGTAAACAGAATCTGGCAAATGTTCTTCGGACACGGCATAGTAAAGACTACGGGGGATTTCGGATCGCAAGGCGAGAGCCCCACTCATCCCGAGTTATTAGATTGGCTGGCCGTTGAATTCGTTGAATCAGACTGGGATCTCAAACATCTGATCCATCTAATCACGACGTCAGCAACGTATCAACAGTCAAGTCACGCCACGCCTGCGTCTTTAAAGATTGATCCTCAAAACAGATATTACTCCCGTGGGCCACGCTTTAGGCTTCAGGCTGAATTCATACGAGATACGGCTTTGTCTGCCAGCGGTCTTTTACTCAATCAGATCGGTGGACCAGGTGTAAAACCCTTTCAGCCGGATGGTCTTTGGAATGAGGTGAGTCTCAGCGGAAATGTCCGCTTTAAGCAGGACACCGGTGCAAACAACTACAGACGCAGTATGTATACCTATTGGAAACGATCGGCACCGGCTCCGGCGATGACAATCTTCGACGTCCCCACTCGTGAAAAGTGTGTCGTACAACGTCCTCGTACAAATACGCCTCTTCAAGCACTGGTCACCCTAAACGACCCTCAATACCTTGAAGCAGCTTCGGCATTAGCTAAGCGTCTCCAAGACCATCACTCGGATCCACTCGAGCAAATCAAGTACGGTTACCGATTGGTAACAGGTCGCCACGCGAACCCATCCACTGTCCAAATTCTCAATGAATACTTGCAGCAGGAAGTTCAACGATTCACGACGACACCAGACGCGGCCGCTAAGCTCCTGAAGCTCGAGGGGGATTCGCCCTCTCAACAAACGCTCGAGCAGGCAGCGTTAACATTGCTTTCCAACTTACTATTAAACCTCGATGCGACCATTACTCGTGGTTAGAGATATCAACTATGGACCAATTCGAACAATTACAGCTTAACCTTACTCGACGCCAATTATTGCAGAATGCCTCTAAAAGCGTTGGCGCTGCCGCTTTGGCCACACTAACCAATGCAGGTGTTAAGACCGTGTCCGCAGCGGACCCTCGTCTTAAGACCCATTTTGAGCCAAAAGCAAAGCACGTAATCTACCTTTTCTTTTCCGGTGGTCCATCGCACATAGACATGTTCGATTACAAACCAGCGATGCGGGATTTCCACGGAGAAGAACTGCCTGACTCGATTCGCAACGGTCAGCGATTGACCGGAATGACCAGTGGCCAGAAGTCCTTCCCTTGCGTCGCACCGATGTTTAACTTCAAGCAATGTGGAGACCACGGAACTTACGTCAATGAAGTGCTTCCCCACATTGGATCGATCGCCGATGATATCACCATCGTGAAATCTATTCACACCGAAGCCATTAATCACGACCCCGCGATCACCTATATCAATACCGGTGTTCAACAGCCGGGCAAGCCTAGCCTTGGTGCCTGGCTTAGCTACGGCTTAGGGAATCCTAATGACAACCTGCCAGCCTATGTAGTTATGATTTCGAAAGGACGAGGTCAAAGTCAGGCCCTGTATTCTCGCCTTTGGGGCGCCGGCTTCCTGCCATCTCGCCATCAGGGTGTAAATTTTCGTTCCGGCAAGGACCCGGTTTTGTTTCTTTCAAACCCGGACGGTGTAACCGGTGACTCTCGTCGTAAAATGCTCGATGCATTGAATCAGATCAACTCTCAGGAATTTGCAGAATTTGGCGATCCCGAAACCCAGGCACGTATCGCGCAATACGAAATGGCATTTCGCATGCAGACCTCGGTTCCAGATCTGATGGATGTGTCTGATGAAACGGAAGAAACTTTTAAGCTATATGGTGAAACCGCTCGTAAACCCGGCACATTTGCCGCCAACTGCCTTCTCGCCCGGCGAATGGTAGAACGTGGAGTACGCACCATCCAGGTCTTTCACCGCGGATGGGATCAGCATGGAAGCCTACCGCGTCTATTTAAGTTCCAATGCGAGGACATCGATCAACCGGCCGCGGCCTTGGTGAAGGACTTAAAGCGACGTGGGCTATTGGATGAAACATTGGTTGTATGTGGCGGCGAGTTTGGACGAACCATTTATTCTCAAGGTGCTTTATCCAAAGATAACCACGGCAGAGATCATCACGGACGTTGTTTCACAACCTGGCTCGCAGGAGCCGGTATCAAACAGGGTTTCGAATACGGCAAAACGGACGACTACAGTTACAATATCGTCGAAAATCCAGTCCACATTCGAGATCTTAACGCGACGATTCTCAATCAGCTAGGTGTCGATCATAACCGGCTCACCTTTAGACACCAGGGCCTTGATCAAAGGCTTACTGGAGTTGAACCCGCACGCGTCGTCAGCGAACTCCTTGCTTAAACTCTAGGATTTCAACGAAACTCCGAAACCTGGTGAGAGCGAAAACTCGACTCCAGCCGGCGTCACTTGAGCCATTCCATTTAGGCAGTCAAACCATGAACGCGCCGATTCTGCGAGTGGCTGTTTGCGGTCCAACGCCGCAATTGCCGGCAAGCTATACGGCTCGCTACCTCGATGTGGCACCACACGGATTCCTGCGTCCTCTGCAATCCTATAGATTTGAATCAACGATGTAAGGCCGCCGCACCAATTGATATCCGGCTGAAAGATCGATACAGCCTTTCTCTCCGCCAAATCCAAGAATCCTTCCTCTAAATACTCATGCTCTCCGCCAGCGATGGGGATCGGAGACTCCCGATTTAAGGAGGTATAGTCGTCTAGTTGATCCGGCCGCACTGGCTCCTCGATCCAATCAACATCGTATTGCTTGATTTCATGGGCTACTGCTAATGTCGTTTCCACATTCCATCTACCAAACGCGTCCAACATGATCGCTTTACCGTCTCCTAGTCGGTCTCGTGTCGCCCGCACTAAATCACCGATTGCCTCAGGCTGAGGACGATCGCCAAAGCGTTCGACATGCAGTTTAACCGCCTGTTTACCATCTCTTACAGCCAGTTCCGCCTCTGCATCATCAAACACAGTTTGATACATAGGTAAAACGGTAGGCGGTGGTGCGTCCGTGAGTAATTCATACACCGACTTGCCAACGTTCTTCCCGTAAGCGTCCCAAATGGCTAGATCGACGCCCGAAATCGCCATTGGAACAACGCCCTTCCGCCCATAAAAACTCGTATGGTCACACATCACCTTGTGAAACTGATGCGGCGTCTCCTTGTCTGAATCAACTAGGCACTCTGAAAGGACAGAGTCGATCACGTGGATTCCGGACTTTCCACCACCGCCGACTCCAATTCCTGTTTCACCTGTTGCAAGAATCACTTCCACCACGATTTGGCCTAGGGACATACGCCAATCCTGAGGTGCATCACTAAATTGCGGTTGCCAGGCTCTGATAGACGATATTCGCATAACTTCAAAACTTCCGTGCTGAACGAAAACTTACTGCCTCACCTACTTCAACAAGGCACCCCATATTTTACAATATTGATACAGCATGTATTTCTGCATAAGGAAAAGACAATGAGTGAAACCGACAAGAACCCCTGGATCATCGACTCTACCGACGACAACTTCCAAGCAGACGCGATTGATTCGTCCTATGAACGACTAGTGCTCGTGGACTTTTGGGCATCTTGGTGCCAGCCTTGTCGCATGCTAACGCCCAACCTCGAAGCCGCAGTCGATCGATTCAACGGAGAGGTACACCTGATTAAGGTGAATACGGAAGTCGCACCTGAAACCGCGCAGTCATTTCAGGTCGCAAGCATACCCACCGTGTATGCAATGCTAGATGGCAACCCCGTGGACTATTTCCAAGGCGTAATCGAAGCCGATGAAATTGAACGATGGATTCAACAATTACTCCGACATCGTAAGATGCTCGAGGCGGATTCACTTACCGATACTAATCCCGAGTCAGCAATTCCACGTTGGGATGCGTTACTTGAGGACGACGCCGACAATGCCATCCTGCTAATCGGAAAAGCCAGAGCTTTAGTAGGAGCGAATCGAGCCGAAGAGGCCAATAGTATCATCACTGCTCTCGAAGAAGATAGGGGCTTTTTAGAGCCCGAGGCAGAGAAGGTTGCTGCCATGATTCGGTTAGGGACCAACGAAACCAACAGCCAGGCCGATGATCTTCGAGCACAACTAGTTGAGACGCCCGACGATTTGAGTCTGAAACTCAAACTCGCTGAAGCTCTAGCTGGAAGCGGCGAGTATCCCGAAGCCTTCGAGCTCGCAATTGACGTTTATGGGAAGGATAAGTTAGGACTCGGGAAACAAGCCCATGAATTTCTCCTTACGGCTTTTAAGGCACTTCCTGAGGACGACGAAAACGTACATACATACCGACGTAAGCTTGCTATGTTAATGTACTGATTTGTGGTTTTTAGCGCCCTATACCGGCTAAAAAGACGCCTATACTTAATGAACCGTTGATAAATTAGGTAACTTACGCCAGGAAGACACTTAATGGCCGCTGACATCAAGACACTCTTTAAAAACCTACAACAGGCCAATTCCGCTGAAAAACGGCCAGATCGTGCGATACGCGATTATGTGCGCAGTATTGCTAAATCACCATTCTCCGGTCAATTGACTGTAGCTTCGCTCGCCAAGACCATCGCCTATGCGAAACAACCCGAATTGCGAAACGGGCATACCGCAAAAGTCTCTGTCCCTGATACGGATATCACGCTCGAGATTCAGCTCTTCGAAACTCATGAGGCAGAAGCGCAAAAGCTAACGAGCGTCACCGTTTCCGTGCTCAAATTTGATGGTTATTCGAAGACACTCTTTGCCCAACAAGAACCTTGGCAGGAAATAAAGAAGGTATCACCAGAATCCAAGCCGAAAACTGCTACTACCGAAACTGAAACGACCAGCTCCAACCCAGATTTAACTTCGGCCGAAGATCCTCTCGCAAAATTCCAAGAAGAGGCCTTAGCTAAACTAACATCACAGGATACCAATGTCGTATCTGATACTAGCGAGGAAGAGAAACTGCTGGCAAAAATGCAATTAGACGCCGCAAATGCTCTGGCCGGACTGACAGGTGATGTGGAACAGCAAATAGAATCCGGTAACGAAGACCTACCTGCCGAAGCTGCAGTCGAATCTACCATCGAACCTGTTGCCGAACAAATCCCTGCCCACGATCCTCCTGAGAACGAACCTCAAAGCGACGACAAACCATCTACAGAACCCGCAGAGGCAGTTGAACCCCCACCGGAGAAACAAGCGAAGCCCAAACAAGAAGAACCGGCACCCAAGGAACAAACACAATCTGAAAAGCCAACTCCCGTTGAAGCCAAACCCGTACCGAAGAAAGAGGCAGAAGAAGTCCAAACCGCTAAAGCACCTGAGCCAAAACAAGAAGCTACCCTCGACGAACTAATGGCGCGAGCATTGGGCGATGATGAAAAGCCCATTACGCAGGATTTGCTGGCGGCTATCGTTTCATTACAGACGGGCATTCCCATCAACACCGTTGTTGAAATTCAACACGCGATGTGGTTGACCCTATCTTCGCCCGAGACGTTTGGAAAAGGTAAAGCAAGTTATAAGTTCCCCTTACTGGGTGCCTTTACCGTCCGCAAGCATGAAGGTGAATTCAATTTAGACTTTGCGTCGAGTGACATTTCTTCGATTGAAGAGGCCGAAATCAATGAACAAGTAGGCTTTGAGCAGGCTAAGGAGCACGTGGCTAGTAAATCCGGCCCCCAGATTGCGCGCCATGCTTTCGCCCTTGCCCTTGCGACCGCAGCTTCCCTGGGCGTCGGACAGGCTCAAACTT
>CALKCC010000351.1 GCA_938082855.1 uncultured Pirellulaceae bacterium
ATGGGAGAAGATGACAATTTCTGGCCAGCCGGAGCGCCGACCGGAGGACCGGACGGAGTATGTGGCCCTTGTTCTGAGATTTTTTATCTGGATCCCAAAGGCGAAGTAGTCGAAATCTGGAATCTGGTCTTCACTCAATTCAATCGCATGGGCGATCCACCGGACAATCTTTCACCGCTACCTAGTAAGAACATTGACACCGGCATGGGACTCGAGCGTATTGCCTCGGTCATGCAGGGCCAGGACACCAACTACCACATTGATATCCTACGCCCGATTGTCGAAGCTGCTGGTGAAATCGTCGGGCTTCCTTATGATCCTGCCAGCGAAGAAGGAAGACGTCTACGACGAATCTGTGACCACGTACGCGCCTGTACATTCGCCGTCCATGAAAATGTCTACCCAGGTCCAAATAAGGAGAAGTATGTTATCCGACGACTTCTCCGACGCGCTGTGCTTGACGGCCATCAAATGGGCAAACGCGAGCCCTTCCTGTACCAGCTGGTTTCCGCTGTCACGGAACAAATGAAGGCTGCCTATCCAGATATCTGCGAAACTTCGGAACGAGTCGAAAGCGTCATCAAACAAGAAGAAAACGCCTTTTTGGCAACCCTTGATGACGGGTTGGCACGAATCGACTCAGCCTTCGAAGAATTAAAGTCCTCCGGAGCCAAACAGATTCCGGGCGCAACCGCTGCCGATCTCTACCAAACCTATGGTGTTCCACCAGAACTAGTGGAATCGATGGCGACCGATCTGAACTTTGGGTTCGACTGGGACGGTTTCCGCCAATCCATGGAACAACATGGCTTGGAGTCGGGGAAAGCACAATTTGAGCTGTTTAAAACTGGTCCTGTAGAAGGCTTAAAAGAAACGCTTAAAGAGACTGCTTTTCGCGGTTACGAAGACGTCGTTACAGAGGCCAATATCAAAGGACTCATTATTTGTAACGAACAAAGCGAAGACGTCCTCGTGGAATCATTAGAAGCCGCCGACCAAAAACTCATCCTCGTAACAGACGCGACAGCATTCTATGGTGAATCCGGTGGACAAGTTGGGGACTCAGGCTTCATCGAAAACGACAACGGTACATTCATCGTTGAAGACACTCAAAAGGATGGTGACCTGTTCCTGCACTATGGTTATCTGAAATCAGGCACGCTCACCTCCGGAGAATCCGTTCAAACTAAAATCGATACGCAGCGACGAGATGGCATTCGACGCGCTCACTCAGCGACTCACATCCTGCACCATGCTCTACAAAATACTCTTGGCTCTCACGCACAGCAACAAGGGTCTAAAGTAGATGAGGATTGGCTACGGTTTGACTTTACCAACATGGAACCTGTTTCGGACGACCAGCTAAAAGACATCGAACAACAAGTTCAGACTTTAGTCCAATCCGAGCAGCCCATCCAATGGGAAACATTGCCACTGGCCGATGCTCGATCCAAAGGCGCTATGATGCTCTTCGGTGAAAAGTATCCCGATCCCGTTCGCATGGTTTCGATGGGAGATTTTTCTCGGGAACTTTGTGGTGGTACGCACTTAAACTCCACCAGCGATGTTGGTGATTTCCAAATCACGTCCGAAGAAGGCGTCGCGGCAGGCACTCGGCGAATTATCGCGCTGACAGGTACGAAGGCCACAAATTACATCTCTGAAATCGAAGCACTGTTTGCGAATACGACAGAAGCACTCGGTGCATCCGGAGGGAATCTAACCGCTGCCGTCGATGAATTAACCGGACAAATCCGAGACCTCAAGAAACAACTCTCCAGCGGTAATACGGAGACTACCATGGCCGAACCATCTGCAGTCACAGGCGATGCATCGCTGACTTATGTAGAGAAGCGATCACAAATTCGAGCCGCTGCCAGATTACTCAATGTTGCTAGCTCAGATCTTATTGAACGCGTTGATGCATTAAAAACCGAACGAGAAAAACTCATATCACAACTCGCACAGCTTAAAGAAGCTGGAGATGTTTCTGCTGACGGACTTTTGGAACACGCTTTTGAAGTCAATGGAGCCACTGTTGTCATCGCCGAAGCCAAAGGAGCCAACTCGGGTTTAATGAGACAGCTGATCGACCAGATTAGAAAGAAGGTCGAACCTTCTGCTGTATTACTGTTGGCAGCTCAAGGACCGGATAAAGTCGTCTTAGTTGCAGGTATTAGCCGAGAGTTAGTCGAGCAAGGAGCCAATGCAGGCAACTGGGTTCGCGAAGTCGCACCTGTAGTAGGTGGTGGCGGCGGTGGTAAGCCTGACATGGCTCAGGCCGGAGGTAAAGATGCCAGTCAGATCCCTGCGGCAATCGAAAAGGCACAAAGTGTTATTACTGATATGCTGGCCTAGCGTCAGCCTTCAATGTTAGACGCACAAAAAAAGCCCCTCTGGACTCATATTGAAATCCAAAGGGGCTAAATTTTTTTCTGAAGAGTGGCAATTGCCAACTCAGATAGGAGCCAAAGGAATAGATCCTTATAGGAGTCCCTTTAAGGCATCCAGAGCTGCATCGTAATTAGGTTCATCGGTGGCTTCAGCAACCACTTCGGCATATTGCACGACACCTTCTGCATCGATGACAAACGCTCCTCGGGCAAGCAACTTGAGTTCTTCGATCAGCATACCCCAGTTGTTTCCAAAAGATCGATCTTGATAGTCGCTAACGACCTGAAGATTTTCGACGCCTTCGGCTCCGCACCAGCGTCCCTGGGCGAATGGCAAGTCGAGGGAAATGGTGACAGCGTTTACGGCATCACCGAGTGCAGCGACGGCTTCGTTGAATTTCTTAGTTTGCGTTTGGCAAACACCGGTATCAATCGAAGGAATAACGCTAATCAAACTTGGTTTTCCTTTGAGGCATTCTGTGCCGAGTGTTTGGAAACCATCTTTGAAGTAATGTGCTGTAAATGCAGGAGCAGCTTGCCCAACAGCAACCGCTTCGCCTGCCAGTGTCATGGGGTTACCCTTGAAAGTAATGGCACCGCTTCGTGACATAATCAATGTTCCTTGTGAAGTAAAAACAAGAGTTGAATTTAATTTTCAAATCTCAGTATAGAGCAGAAGTGCTCGGAAGAACATCTTACCATTTAGCCATTTAGCCAGTTATCCATTTGGCCATGTACCATTGGACATTTTTACATTACACATTGTCCATTGGACTACATGAAAACTGTCTAACTGCCCAACTGCCCAATTGTCTAACTGTCTAATTGTCTAATTGTCTAATTGGTTAAATGGCTAAATGGCTAATTGTCTAACTGTTTTCCTGCTTCTCTTCGTCGGTCGGTTCAGCAGGTTCTGTGACCTCGTCATCAAACCCCATTCCTCCCGCGGCGAGGATCAAAGGTTTCAGCTCTTCGGCCACGTCTTTATTTTCGGTGAGGAAAGTCCGTGCCTTTTCCTTACCTTGTCCTAGATAGACGTCTCCATATTTGAACCAGGATCCGCTGCGAGTGAGAACTCCATGTTTCACGCCCAGGTCCAGCAGGTCACCTTCGTAGCTAATTCCATGTGTATGCATCATGTCAAATTCAGCAATGCGGAATGGCGGAGCGACTTTATTCTTAACGATCTTGGTACGAACTCGCTGTCCAACCACTTGATCGCCATCTTTAAGCTGCGCGATCCGGCGGACATCGATACGGCATGAGCTGTAAAATTTCAACGCTCGACCACCCGGAGTCGTTTCCGGACTACCAAACATCACTCCGATCTTTTCACGGATCTGATTAATAAAGATCACTACCGTTTTGCTTTTGGCAATCGCACCCGTTAATTTTCGCATTGCCTGACTCATTAAGCGAGCCTGAAGACCAACATGGCTATCACCAATTTCTCCCTCCAATTCCTTACGAGGAACCAGAGCGGCTACCGAGTCGATAATGATCACGTCGACTGCATTGGATTTCACCAACATCTCGGTAATCTGCATCGCTTCTTCACCGTTGTTTGGCTGGCTGACGAGCAACGTGTCCAGTTCCACGCCCAGCTTCTTACCCCAACTGGGATCAAAAGCGTGCTCGGCATCAATAATCGCAGCGATACCATCCGCCTTTTGAGCCTGAGCGGCAATATGTAAAGCTAGTGTCGTCTTCCCACTCGATTCCGGACCGTAAATCTCAATAATACGTCCGCGGGGAACACCCTGACCTCCAAGAGCCATATCCAGAGATAGACTACCTGTGGCAATTCCTTCGATCTTGTGACGCTGATCCGTCCCCAAAGGCATGATCGACCCTTCGCCAAATTGCTTTTCAATCTGCTGAAGAGTGGTTTTTAAGTGGGCGTTTCCAGCCATTAATGCATCTGCCTTTTTAGCAGAGGCTGACTTCTTGGCTTTAGTGCTTTTCGACTTCGCTGTCGTTGCTTTTTTCTTGGCCATATTTCCTGTTGAATCCTTCTTTACAGCAACCATTACTGCACTCCTTTATCGATAACTCGCTATTGTGTTTCAACCGCAATCAAGTATTTTTCCGACAGTCTGGTGTCGAGCCTGCTTATCAAAAGCCGTCTCATGTGGACTCAAGCCTTCAAGGCTTCAAGTCTTGCTACGTCTCGTCACCATTTGATTCACTCGGCAACCTTAAGGGCTGGCATGTCGACATAGTGAACAAAACACCACATAGTGAACACTTATACACTATATCGACACTGCCCTCGTGGAACAAGAGCTTTTTAGGCTCCCGTTGCCGTTTTTCTTCCTACTTGCTTCCAAATGAACA
Source organism: uncultured Pirellulaceae bacterium (assembly GCA_938082855.1). GTDB lineage: Bacteria > Planctomycetota > Planctomycetia > Pirellulales > Pirellulaceae > UBA721. Next base: position 4,731 of record CALKCC010000351.1, read on the forward strand.
TAACGCTTAATACAAGCAACATTGGATTGCCCCCTGTAAGAATAGTGATCCTCTCGGACTAACAACTCTCTTTACCACCAGAAGGAGACGAATAGCCCAAAGCGACAAGACCTTATAGAAGCCAAATCACTCCCAAGCCCTGCTGCACACAACAACGGATCATTGCTGGTGCGGGGGGTGCTTTGAACCACCCCTCCTGGTGATATGATTACTATCGCGTGGGGTAGTGACACGGTTGGTCACAGTGAAGAGAAAAAATTAAAAAAGCTGAGAATGATCATTCTCAGCTCTTCTTATCTTTTGCCAGCTCATCGTCAGATCAGCAACGGACTCAGGAGTTTAATCTTTGAATTGCGTTTGTCATCACTTTCGCAAGTCGTAACAGGCAATCCCACGTTTTAGCCGGATATACATAAAGCCGTCGGAAATGGCCGGTGTCGTACACACTAACGGTCCGTTCCCAAATTCCCTCCGCATGACCAATTCCGCTTCCTTTTGACCTTCAGCCGTCTTTTCCAGTTCATTGATGCCAAGCAATTTCCGAAAAGCCGCTTCATCCGCCAACAATCCTTCACGATTAATCTTGGCCTGCATCAATGGCTGATACTTGTCCTTGGCAGCAAATGTCAGCAAACCGTCAAATGCATAAAACACTTTGTTATCGGCGGCGATCAGCGAAGTATACCGAGGGCGGTTCAAATCCAGCATCGTCTGCCACTTCGTCTTCCCGGTGTCCAATGCCACGCAAGCTAACCGGCGGTCACCCTGGACAAAAACCAAGTCGTTCAACGCCACTGGTGACGAGCCCGAATCAGCTGCTCCGTTAAACCTCCACAATTCATCCGGAGTCGTCTGACTCAATGCGTAACAAACAAGTCCTGACTTACGACTCTGTCCATAGAGCAACAATTTATCCCCGGCAATAATCGGTGTCGCATTCCCTGCTCCGGACTCCACTTCCCAAACCAATGTCCCGGACTGAACATCCAAACAAACCGTCATTCCTTCGGCAACATTACATATGACACGAGCTCCCGCATCGGAATTCCAGATGACCGGGCTACAGTGGATATTCCTCTTAGCCTCAACCTCGTATTCCCATACCAGTTCTCCTGTATTCACATTCAGAGCATACAATCCATCACAAAGTACGATTGCCAAATCACCTTCAATGGCAAACGAAGACTGCAAGTACTGATCACGGAAGTCACCTGGAATCTTAACGGCCCACTGGGTTTCTCCTGTCTGAGCATTCATCGCTCGCGCCGTTCGCCCGGCACTCATCACAAACAACTTGTCATCCACCACCGTAGGCGAACCGGACTGCGCAAATCTGGTATAGACGCTTGAATGTTCATTGACCCATTCGAGCTTTCCATTTTTTCGATTCAGGCAATAGACGTATTCGTCAAATCGAAACCCCTTAGCCCGAGTCTCCTGTTCATCACGTCGATTGACTTCGTATTCGGCATATTCTTCATCTGTCATGCCAACTCGTTTTTCCGGTGGTAAGTAAGGGAATTTCAAAGGAGGTAATTTCCCCTGGCTCGTTTGCGTCTTCTTATGAGTAAACAGATAGACAAATTCTCCTGACACAACAGGGCTAGACCAACCGCTCGCAGCAGCAGCAGGCAAATCATCTTCACTCACATACCAAACCGGTTTCACGCCTCGCTGAGGCAAGGCATCGACCAGTTCCGGACTGCTGAGATCCACCCCCGAACGTTCACCTCCCCGCCACTGATTCCAATCTGCCGAAAACAGTGGTGACCCCAATGTCACAAAGAGCAATCCAACTATTAAGCCTGAAGTTACACGGCGATTCAACATACGTTTGTAGTCCTACTGGTAGTGAGAAACTGAGTCTCGGAATATAATGCGACGAATACTAAATACAATTTCCATTATGAATTGAGGAAGCAGCTATGTCACTGCTTGTTGTCGGCTCCATCGCTTTTGATAGCGTTGAAACTCCTACTGACTGTCGCGAAAACGTAATTGGTGGGTCCGCCACATATTGCTCTTACGCCGCCAGCTACTTTACGCCTGTGAATCTGGTCGGAGTCGTAGGAGAGGATTGGCCCGCCGAGCACACCGCATTGCTCGCCTCCCGCAACGTCAACACCGACGGACTGGAAGTCAAAGCCGGAGAGAAGACGTTTTCCTGGAAGGGTAAGTACCTTCCCAATATGAATGACCGGGAAACATTGGAAGTGAACCTCAATGTCTTTGAGACGTTTAGCCCAATCCTTCCCGAAAGCTATAAATCCACTCCCTTTGTCTTCCTGGCCAATGGTGCCCCAACGGTCCAACTACAGGTACTCGAACAAGTCGAAAACCCCAAGTTGGTAGTCGCGGACACGATGGACCTGTGGATCAACATCCAAAAAGAAGACCTTTTAACACTCATAAAACGCATCGATGGCTTGGTGCTGAACGACAGCGAAGCCAAACTGCTGACAGGCGAAGAAAACCTTGTCAAAGCAGGACAGGCAGTGCTCGACTTAGGAGCTAAATTCTGTGTTCTGAAAAAGGGCGAACATGGAGCGATGTACTTTGGCGAGGATGGATGTTATGTACTTCCTGCCTACCCAACCGAAGACGTGCTCGATCCCACCGGAGCTGGAGACAGTTTTGCCGGAGGTATGATGGGCTATCTCGCCAGCCAGGACGCTACCGACCCAGCCAGTATTAAGCGAGCATTGGTCTACGGCACTCTTGTCGCAAGCTACAATGTCGAGGATTTCAGTCTCGATCGAATGCAACAGATTGAGCGTGACTCTCTCGACCAACGCTTCGCTCAGTATCAACAAATGCTCTCCATCGACTAACTGGGAAGTCCATCGTGAAACCACTACGTACGTTTATCGCAGTCAACGTATCTCAGGAAACCTGCCGAGTCGCAGGCCGCCTCATCAAGCAACTTGACGCGGTTGACCCGGGCGTCAAGACGGTTCAAAACCAGAATCTGCATATCACGCTGAAGTTCCTTGGCGAAGTACTCGTTGAAGACACGCCTGCCATCTGCTCGGCCGTTGATAAAGCCTGCGCCTCACTGGCACCCTTTGAGATCAGTTGCGGTGGCCTCGGTGCCTTCCCCGATCAAGAGCGAGCTCGGACTCTCTGGATGGGGCTCGAACACGGAATCGAACCGATGCGTGAACTCCAGTCAGCAGTCGATCATCATACTCAAGCGATCGGTTATTCAGGTGAAAACCGTCTCTACCTCCCCCATCTGACACTTGCTCGCATTCGCAATTTCCAGGGCGAGCAAGAGAAGCTGCAGCAATTATTTGACCTCTACAGCCCAGGCCCTGTCACGGAATCTCTGATAACAGAAGTCATTACCTATGCGAGCTTCATGGACCGAGGTACTCCGAGCTACGAAGTACTCGGACGAACCCAGTTAGCCAGTTAACCAATTAACCATTTAGCCATTTAGCCACGTACCATTGGACATTTATTCATTAGACATTGTCCATTGGGTCAATTGGCAATCGAGCTTCGGCCATCCGGCCTACGCATTTTCTCGCAAGGCTTTGATCCGACTTCGTCCTTCGGACTACGACGGACAAGCTCTTTTTGCATTTACCCATTTAACCAGTTAGCCATTTAGCCACGTACCATTGGACATTTTTTCATTAGACATTGTCCATTGGGCTAATTGAAAACTGTCTAACTGTCCAATTGTCTAACTGTCTAATTGGCCAAATGGTTAAATGGCTAAATGGTTAATTGTTTAACTGTCTCAGGCTGCGCGTTGTTTTTCGGCGTGTTTACGCTTAAGACGGTTGAGCTTTTTACGCATGGTCTTGAGCTGTTTGCGACTCATCTTGGTCAGGTCATACTGCTCCCAAAACGAATCTTCATCAAAAGGTTCATAAACCTTTTCTTGCTGCTGTGTTTGCGGAGGAATCAACGGAGAGGATTGGTGCGAATCGTCCGCAGGAGTTTCATAAGCTGTGGACGCGTATTCGGATTCTGAGTCCGACGATGATTCGTCGTGATGAGCATAAGCCGAGTAGATCACTTCCTCTTGTTCCGGCTCTGCTTCATACTCAGTCTCTTCCTCCTGTTCGTGAGCAACTTGCTCAACTTCCTGCTCAACTTCACCTACCTCTTCATATTCAACTTCTTCTTCGAATTCCGGATCTTCGTAAACTACCTCTTCAACCTCTTGGTCGGATTCATCTTCCTCGAGTTCATCTTCATACTCTTCATAGACAACAGCCTCGTCTTCAACGACTTCATCATCTAGTTCATCCCAGTCATCCCATTGAGGGTCTTCCACAGCCTGCTCTTCCACGGCTGCGTCCATCTCCATTTCGTTTGCCTGAGCGGGCGATGTAGAACTCTGAGACATTGCGGAAGTTGCACTGGCCTGCTCGGCTCCTCCTTGCTGAGCATGACGGTAGATCTTCCGAGCATTGAGCCACGTCATCAGGCAAACCAATAAAGCCCCTGACAAAACTAAGGAAGACTGAGCTACTTCCGATGTTAAGGCTGATTCCCCGATCACATCACCTAGTCTGGAACAGCATGCAGCAATCAAAATGATTGCTGAAGTCGAGAGTAAGACCAACATGCCAGGGCGACTCTTAAATTCGACGAGCAGGCGAATCGTCAGGTAGATGGATCCAAGGGCCACCAACAGCATGGCCCAGACCGAAGCCTGATTCCAAGGAGCGGTGAATTCTGTCTGCGCCAATGGCACGACAAGGATTTCGTGCAGCCCGGTCGCGGATTCGATACTCAACACTCCGGCAAACAAAGCTAAATGCAACCACAGTCTATAACGCCCGGTGTAGTCATCTGTTTTATGGCGTCTCAGCAGATAGACCATAGTGGCTCCGACAGCTAACATCAGCAGAGTCACACTAAGCAACCAGCTTGCGACATTGCCTGGTCCGGAGATTTCGAACAGGTGGCTAGGAAATGATGTGCTGTCCAGGTCACGTGTGTGTAGGAATGCTTGTTGACAGGCATAAATGCATATACCGCCTAATAACAGCATGGCAAGATAGGCCCACAGGCTCTTGGGGATCAAATCCGTTAACCGAGGCTGATTTTCAAGCAGCGCGTTATCAAAATATGCGCGTACGCCATCGCGCGTTGTCGCGTCGCTAGCCTGAACTGGCAGCTGTTTTTGTTTGGCCTTCGAGGTCATCCGTCAGATCCGTCCCTGAATCCGAATTACCGAGTATGTACAAATACGCGGCTAAATAAATTCAATCAAAATATATGCATCTTCATCGCGTGTCGCAGAGCGCACGCTCATCTATAGTCTTCGGCACGAAGTCCCCTGAAAATCAAGGAATTCAAGAGCTGACTGCCTAGCAAATTCTCTGTTTTTCCTGTCCGATACCACGTCTGTTTTCGGGGGAATTTCATGAGTCTTGGAAAACACGGATGACCATCGATATGTAATTGCCAGAACTCCGATTTTGCTGTATCTTCGAGTACTAAGCACTGAAAAACCGCCCGTATTATTCGCTAGGTTTAATCACAGCGAATTTGGCGGTTTTCAAGTTCCTCGTTGTCCCTGTTTTAATACAGAAAGAAAGAAATGGCTTACGAATTACCTGAATTACCTTTTGCCTACGACGCGCTCGAGCCAAATATCGATGCTCGTACCATGGAAATCCACCACAGCAAGCATCACGCCGGATATGTTGCCAAAGTTAATGCAGCAATTGAAGGTAGCGAATTGGAAGGTAAATCTGTAGAAGATCTGGTTTCCGATCTGGCTGGCGTACCAGATGACAAACGTGGAGCTGTCCAAAACAATGGTGGTGGCCATGCAAATCACTCGCTGTTTTGGTCGATCCTGTGTCCAAACGGTGGTGGTGAGCCTTCTGGCGAGCTGGCAGAAGCAATCAATGCTGCATTTGGAAGCTTTGAAGGACTTAAAGAACAATTCTCAGCAGCTGCAGCGACTCGATTCGGCAGTGGCTGGGCTTGGGTGAGCGTCGACAATGGAAACCTCGTTGTTGAAAGCACTCCTAATCAAGACAGCCCTCTGATGGCCGGTCGCACTCCAATCCTCGGGTTGGACGTTTGGGAACACGCTTACTACCTCAATTACCAGAATCGTCGCCCAGACTACATTGCAGCTTTTTGGAATGTCATTAACTGGGACGAAGTTGCCCGTCGTTACGCAGCAGCCACTGCCTAACTATCGGTTACCAACTGACCGTTCACAGCGTCATCCAAAGCGTCATCAGAGTTCTCTCTGGTGACGCTTTTTTCATGTCTTTTTCATTATGAAATTCCCCTTTCTCCTTTCAAACACATATTGACCCGAATCCGGACCAATTGATACTATCGCCCGACGCTGAAAGAGATGGGTAAAGGTTGGAAATACCAACCTTTGTTTAGATGGATTGAAAACTACCCTATTCAGCTCAAATCTGGTTTGGTTTATGGAAGGACAAAAAACATGAACGCCTCAAATCGCCGATGGCTTCCCGTCGTCGCAATCATTTGTGCATCTTCAGTCTGTCTGACTGGATGCAAGTCATTTAGCTGGAGCAAATTGCCCGGCATGAGCTACTTTGCCAAAGATGACAAACCCGAACAGTCATACTACGGAACTCAAAACACGCCTTCCAATGACTATGCCGCAACCACTGTCGATTACTCTCAACGCTATGACAGTAACGCCACAGGGGATCCGCAAAACAGCTACGGACAGCAGTACGAATCAACCAACGTTGGTGGCACGAATTACCTGGGCAGCCAACAACCTGCTCAGCAATCCGTTGCACAGCAACAGCAACCGTATGGTCAGCAGCAACAATACGGCCAGCAACAGCCGTACGGCAACCAGACGGCTACTTACCCAGCTCAAGCGCAACAATACCAACCACAACAGAATCTCAATCCGGTAGCCCAAGGGCAAAACACTGCCAACTATCAGCCTCAGGCTGGCTACGGCAGTCAACCTGTTGCGAACCAAAACATTCCAACAGCTGGCACATTAAAAAACACTGCTGGCAACAATTACAGCGGTGGTGGATTCTACAATTCAAACGGCGCCTATGCTGAAGGCACTGCAGCCAACGTACCGACTTATGGAGCGGAACAAAACCAAGGCGCTGCGGCCTACATATCCGAAGCACCTACTCGGTCACAGTTTGATGGCGGTGCATTCGTACCTAACGGAAATACGGCCCCAGCTGCTACGACAACTCCAATGCCGGCCTATCGCCCTGGAAGTACTGGTGACACCAACGGATATTACGCCCCCAACACCGGAAGCTTCAACGGTCAGTAACCTGGCCCTTTGGAAAGCATTTCCCATCAGTGCTTTCTTCCATAAACCAAAACGGCTTCGTGACTTAACAGTCCGAAGCCGTTTTTTTATGCACTAACCGTTGTGTTGTTGTACCAAGCGAGATGCAGAGATAAACTGACCAATGTCGACACTTGTCTAATCATGTACACCGCAGCCATCAACCATTGGGAGACAGACTATGGCATTCAGCCTCGAAGGACACGTCGCCGTTGTCACGGGCAACAGTAGTGGATTGGGAAAAGAAATCGGACTAGCATTGGGCCAGGCCGGAGCTAAAGTCCCTGTTAATTTTTGCTACAACCAGGAACGCGCTCAACAGACTCTCGAAGAATATCAGGCGGCCGGAATAGAGACCTGTCTGATTCAGGCGACGGCAATTACGGAAGAAGGCATCGACAAGCTCTTTTCCGAAACCGAGGCCCAACTGGGGAATCCTGATATCCTGGTCCCCAATGCCACCTGCGATCAACCCCATAAACCCATCGATCAATACGACTGGGAATTCTATCAGGACATGATCGACTTTTTCATCAAGAGCCCCTTCCTAATGACTCAACGCGGAATGGCTCACATGAAGCAGCAGGGCTGGGGTAGGATCGTCAACATCGTGAGTGAAGTGTACCACCGCAGTGTTGGAAACTTCAGTGCCTATGTCGCAGCCAAAGGTGGACAGATCGGCTGGACTCGCAGCATGGCCACCGAGTTTGCTGACGCCGGAATCACTGTCAACATGATCGCTCCAGGCTGGGTTCCCACGGAACGTCATGCCAACGATCCACAGGAAGAAAAAGATGGCTACTTGTCACTCATCCCGGCAGGTCGCTGGGGAGAGCCTCGGGACGTTGCCGATGCAGTCCTCTATTTCGCCAGCCCCGAAGCATCGTTCGTCACCGGACAAACACTTTGCGTCAACGGCGGCATGACTCCCTGGTAACGCAGGAACAATTTATCTATGAGTTCGATGGAACCCAACACACCGCAAGATCCAGATTCACCGGATAAAAGTGCGCCCACTCCGGAGACCAACGGGAATGGCACTAAGTGGATTACCGCCGCACTGTGTTGCCTAATTGCCATTCCGATTCTGGCAGAATGGCTCCCGTCAGAAATTGCCATGTGGAAGCAAGCTGCCGCCCGGAATCACTGGAATTCGGCAGATCGAGTTTCGGCCATGGAATTGAACACTGAGGCTTTGAACTGGGATGACAGCAACCCTACGATTCTCAGTGAACGAGCTGAGTGGCAGGCAGAGCTTGGCAAGTATGACTTAGCTATTTCGATTTATGAAAATCTACTTGAGGGTATGGCTGAGTCCGAGCAGACTATTGCCTGGCGAATGCAGTTATGCAATCACTACAACAGTCTGGCGATCCGAGAACAGCGGGAAGCAACCCAAACGTGGCAGCAATGGGAATTGATCGATCGTTGGTATCAGCAATTTGATCGAGAACATAGTTTACCGACTGTCGCACGCGCCAATCTGTATAACAATCGAGCTTATCTTCTGGCGGTGGGAAACACGCATTTGCCTGAAGCACTTGAAAGCATCAACTTCAGCCTCGATCTGTTCGGTGGCGAAATCTATTGTTTGTACAATGACCCATTATTCTTGGTGCAGTTCGCGCATCAGGCATTTCGCGAGAAGAATTATGCCGAAGCCCAGAAACATCTCAACTCCACCGTTGATCAATTAGAAAGACGCTATGCACTGCTTCTGGCGACCACTCCTTCGAGCACATGGAAAGCATTCGAGAAGAAGGAATTGGCTCACCGCACCGGCAATCTTTCACTCGTGTTTGGAAACGTACTGCTATTCCGAGCGCATTGCTTGGAGTTGCTTCAAATACAGGACCAGTCCAATGAAACGCTTAAGGGTATTGCGGTTTCAGATCTCGAACGAGCTCAGATCTTAGGAGCTTCTGTAGAAAGTTTTAGTCCGGACATTTTTTCGAGTGAGTTATTATTATCAGCCAATGTCCAGTCGCTGATCCCCATGGCGTTAGACACCAGAGGCTACATTTATCACCAACTGGGTTATCATCACCTGGCATTGCAGGATCTTGAGGTCGCTGTCGAGGCTTCCGAGTATCAGTTGAAACAGATTGAAAAAGTCTTCGAGCAGGAGAAGCATCGAATTGCAGACCCAGCGTTAGTCACCAGTCAACAACAGAGTCGCTACAAGAATCTCGCAGTGATCCTTTATCACCGCTCCTTGGCCTATGACGCAACGCATCAGGTAGCTAAAGCAAAACGAGATCGCGATCGAATTGAATCGCTCGGATACACTCCATCGCCGCTACTTCATTGAGTAACTAAAAATCCGCTGAAGATGCGGCGGAGGGGGGTTGCTCAGATTTTTTAATCATGTATCTTTTTAATTATCAGAGCAGTAAAAACCACTCAGGTTTTTTAACTGAACTGGTGAATTCAAGTTCAGAATTCTTTTGATTATGTCCGATGAATTGGGCATCATTGAAAAGCTGAGCTAGACCCAACTGGCCCTGTAGCTCAATTGGTTAGAGTACCGGACTGTCGATCCGGTGGTTGCGGGTTCGAGCCCCGTCGGGGTCGCTAAAGCCGTGGAGGTGTAAACCGAAGCGGCTTTTTGCATGCGCCATGCGAAAATGGTGGACGTGGTTGTGCATACAATCTTGCTGTAAACGGATTCCGCTGCCGGAGTGTTCTGGTTGTCGATATAATACGAACCATGGATA